>NZ_CALJXO010000197.1:0-11976 GCF_937988555.1 uncultured Boseongicola sp.
GACCCGGAATGGGCGTTGATCGCGCCGATGATGCCGCCGGCCAAGAAAACGGGTCGACCGCGTACGACACGTTTGCGCGACGTGTTCGATGCGATCCTCTACATTGCAACGACCGGATGCCAATGGCGCATGTTGCCCAACGACTTCCCGCCGGTTTCAACCGTTCGGGGCTATTTCTACGCGTGGCACGATGACGGCTTGCTTGATGAGATGAACCGTAAACTGGTCGAAGTCGCGCGTCTGGCCGAAGATCGCAAAGCCCAGCCAACAGCCGGGATCATAGATAGCCAGAGCGTAAAAACCACTGAAAGCGGTGGGGTTAGGGGGTATGATGCCGGTAAGCGGATCAAAGGGCGCAAACGTCATATCGTCACCGACACGGTTGGATTGCTGGTGGGCTTGGTGGTCCACAGCGCTGGAATTCAAGACCGCGATGGCGCACCGGATGTGCTGAAGGCTATAGTTTCGCGCTACCCATCGCTGCGACACATATTTGCTGACGGTGGATATGCAGGGCCAAAGCTGCGGGACGCGCTGAAAGCCCTTGGCCGATGGGCCGTCCAGATCGTTAAACGCTCCGACTCCGCTGAGGGCTTTGAAGTGCTTCCGCGCCGATGGGTTGTTGAGCGTACTTTCGCATGGCTGAACCGATGTCGCCGTTTGTCGAAAGACTGGGAGAAAACAATCGCCAGCGCAGAAGCTTGGATCCTAATCGCCCACATTCGACGCGTCACACGACATCTCGCAAGAACATGAAATCAAACGAATAGTTTTGAATCAGACTCTAAGCCAGAACTTGAATTTTTACCGCGCTGGGTCGCACGCGAACAAACAAAACGCCACGAGATCGGTCCTTCGGTTCGCGCGACGGCCGGCAAGGGGTTCGTGGGATGGCTGTTGCGACGCTCATCACCGTGGGATTTGCTCAGCCGTCATTGACGAAAATCAATCCTGCGTAGGTTCGGTCGGGCTAGAATTCAAAGAGCTCTGAAAAAAATGCAGCTATTGGGACGTTTCCCTTTCCATCGGCGAAACGCTCAGTTTGGAATAACAAAGAAACGAGATGATGATAGCCTCACCCTCAAACAATCACTCACCGTCTGATGGCGAAAGCGTAGATCGAATGGATAAGACGCCGGTTGCCTCGGATGTCGTGGTTTGCGTCGATGAGCCAGAATCTGCGGCAGGATTGCTTCCACATGCCCAAATCCTCGCTAAAGCGCTCGGAGGGATAGTTTCGCTTCTTCATGTAATGGAGGCGCGCGGTAAGGATGCTGCACCGATAGATCCGATCGATTGGGGCATTCAAAAGCGTGCCGTGAGAAATCGCCTTCTGGCTATTGCAAAGCAGTTCAACACTCCAGATCAGAGTATCGACATTCACGTGCTTGAGGGCAGCTGCATCGAGCAGGTCAGGAGTTTTTGGGTCGATCGGCCCAACGATGCTGCTGTCGTGTTGGGAGAAACGCAATCCCTGCCTGGGCATACTGGCGGCTTCATCGATGTGGTTCTGGCGTCAAGCGAGGTGTCGATCTTGTTGGTGCCAACCGACGCGCCATTAATGAAGACTCGGCGATATACAAAAATCCTCGTTCCAATCGACGGCTCCGGAAGATCCGCGAGCGCCTTGCCAACGGCGCTGCGTCTGGCAAAGGCGACACAGGCGACATTGGTCCTATGCCACGTGACGCCGCCACCCGGGCTGACGAAAATTGGTGCCGTCGATAGCGAAGCGATCGAACTGGGCGACCGTGTCACGGCACGAAACAAGCGGGTCGGACAGGCCTTTCTGAAACGCCTCATGGAAAGTGTATCGAATTGCGGCGTGCCGATCTCGACACGCATCGTTGTCGGGGGCGATGTCCGGAGAGCTTTGATCAAAATGATGCACGATGAGGGGGCAGACTTCCTCGTCATGGCATCCCATGGGCAAAGTGGACACGCTGACGTGCCCTTGGGCAATGTCGCCAACCACATTCTGACGCAGTCCAAGATCCCGGTCTTGATGGTGCGACAAAGGCTGAAATCCGCCGAGAATCATGCCTTTAGTGGCACAACATCCGAAGGTATCAGGCAGCCCTCCGATCTTAGGAAATGACAAGCCTTGTGGAGACGGCAGGGCGCCCAGTGGACGAAGATGCCGCCGGACGGCTTGCGGAGCTGCATCAAGTCGGCGAGGGCGAGCCTTGCGAACTGGTGTGCTATCGGTCCTTGTCCGCGTTTCCTGATTGGCTGAACTGCCTACGTGCCTATTGCCAGAAGCCGCCACCAGATCAACTCAGGGCGGCAGATTGGCTTCTGGACAATGATTATCAGGTCGCGCGTGCAATCCGCCTCGTCCAAAAAGACCTCCCGGCAGATTTCTATCGAAAACTTCCCGGCTTGACCGCGCCGAAGGGTGAAAACATCCCACGGATCTTTGCGTTGGCAAAGGCACTGATCCCTGCATTTCGACCTCAGATCTCGCTGAACGATCTGATCGAATTCGTCACGGCCTATCAATCCTCCGCGCCACTTACGAATGCCGAATTGTGGGCGCTGCCGTCCATGCTTCGACTGGCCAGCCTAGAAGACCTTGTCAGTGCATTCCATCAGTTGAGCGCAGATCTCTCGCCACCTTTCGAACCGCTCGAAGCAGCTGGCGATGATACGGTGGCCGAAGCCACCGATCGTATTGAGCTGGCAATATCGAACCTCATTGCGGCGCAGTCAATCAAATGGGCGGATTTCGTTGACCAGGTCAGCCCGATCGAGGCGATCCTTTCCGATGACCCGGCGGCTGCATATGCTGGGATGACCTTCGAGACGCGCAACCGGTATCGAAGGACGGTCGAACGGATGGCGCTTCGGTCGCGCATGTCAGAAGTCGAAATCGCACGAAACGTGGTCGAGCTTTCGAGCAAACAGGATGCCAATCCAGTCGAGGCGCATGTGGGCTACTGGCTGATTGCTGGAGGGCTTCGGAAACTGGAGGCCGTGACAGGCTACCGTCACACGCCGGCGGAGTTGATTCAACGCCCCTTTATCGGGCGAACAGGAGCCTTTTATGCCACAGGCCTGATCTTGTGCTTTCTCGCCGCGCTTGTGCTGCCCCTTGCTTATTTAGGGAAGCATGATCCTGGATTTTGGCAGTGGGTGGCCGGTGTATCGATGACCGCACTACCGGCGTCCATTATCAGTGTTGCAGTTGTTCACTGGTGCATCACAAAGTTGGCGACGCCGATCTCTTTGCCTGAGTTGGACTATAGTGACGGGATCCCAACCCATTGTGCAACTGCCGTAGCGGTCCCCGTGATCGTAAAGGAAGCTGAAGAGGTTTCCAGAGTACTCGAAAAACTAGAAATCCGCTGGTTCGCGAACCCCGACCCAAGCCTGCACTACGTGATACTCTCTGATTTCGCAGATGCCGATCAGGAAGTTCTGCCCGGTGACGCACCTATTGAGGCGGCTTTACATGCAGGGGTTGACCGGCTGAACCGGCGGCATGGCGTGATGGCCAAAGGTCCGTTCTTCCTTCTCCATCGGCCGCGCCGGTTCAATCCCAGTGAAGGCTGTTGGATGGGTTGGGAGCGCAAGCGCGGTAAGCTTGAGGAATTCAACAGCTTTATTGTGGATGGGATCTCTGACGGATTTTCTGTCACTGTCGGGGATGTCCAGCGCCTTGTTGGCCTGCGATATGCAATTGTTCTGGATGCGGATACCGAGCTGCCTCCCACTGCTGCAGAGCGTCTGGTCGGACTCATAGCCCACCCCCTGAACCGCGCGAGATTCGACGAGAACACGGGGCGCGTCGTGGCTGGGTACACGATCCTCCAGCCAAGGATTGAAATCTTGCCACAACTGGGTGGCGGGACTCATTTTTCCTATCTCTATGGCGGCGATACGGCGATCGATATCTACTCGCGGGCAGTTTCGGACGTCTATCAAGATCTCTTTGAAACCGGCATCTTTGTGGGAAAGGGCATTTATGATGTAGCCGCCATGCAGCGGGTGATGCAGGGTCGGGTTCCCGCAAACAGCATCCTCAGTCATGATCTCTTTGAGGGACTTCACGGGCGCGCAGGTTTGGCAAGCAATGTCGTGGTCTACGAGGATGTCCCTACCAGCTATCCGGAGCATGCGATGCGCATACATCGCTGGATGCGCGGTGACTGGCAGCTTGTGCAGTGGCTTGGCCGACGCGTCCCATCGGGGGACGGAACCCGCGTTCCAAATCCGCTCGGTCTGCTTGATCGCTGGAAGATCGCTGACAACCTAAGGCGAAGCCTGCTCCCCCCTGCGCTGCTGGCATTCCTAATCGGCGGATGGGCGATCTTGCCCGGCAGCGCACTTGTGTGGACGCTTTTGGCGCTGGCAGCGCCCGGCGCATACCTGATCGGAGAGGTCATAGGCGTTGCGAGTGGTGGGGTACATCGCGGCTTCATTAGAAAGACTGGGCATCGGTTTCGCGCGCAGGGAGGAAGATGGTTTCTATCGCTTGCTTTTGTCATTAGCGATACCTTGGTCGCCATCGACGCAATTGCATCGACGCTTTATCGTCTATTTTTCAGCAAACGCCACCTTCTGGAATGGACTTCTGCCGCCCATGCAGTGGCCTCACTTTCCCACAGAAACATCCGGTGGACGACATGGCATCGAATGTGGCCATCCACGGCGCTTGCTGTCGTCATCGCGGGCGACTTGGCCCTATATGACTTTGCCTCGCTATTGCCTGCGACGCCCATCCTGGCGCTTTGGCTGATCGCGCCGGAGATTGCGATCTGGACAGCAAAGCCGCGCAGGTTTCGGGGAGAAACGCCCTCTGAAGCCGACCGTCGTTATCTGGCTCAACTTGCACGTCGAACCTGGCATTTCTTCGAGACATTCGTTGGTCCTGAAGACAACTGGCTGCCACCGGACAACTACCAGGAAGTGCCCGAGCGCAAGGTCGCGCACCGGACCTCGCCCACGAATATCGGTCTCTTATTGGTCTCTACCCTTTCGGCACGCGAACTCGGATTTATCGCAACAAGCGAACTCGTTATGCGCGCGCAGAATACCCTGGAGACACTCGACAGGCTAAAATCCCATCGCGGCCATATACTGAATTGGTACGATACGCGAAGCTTGATGCCTCTCAATCCGCAATATGTCTCAACCGTTGACAGCGGCAATCTGGCGATGTCGCTGATCGCGCTCAAACAAGGGTGTCTTGAACTCGCTGACCTCCCTGCATTCGATAGTCGCAACTTTGACGGTTTGATAATATCGTTGGAGCTATTAGATCAGGCCGTTCGACACCTGCCAAACCATGATACCCAAGCCTTTGCAGACGCAAAGGCCGCGTTTTTACGACAGGTCGAGACATCGCGGACAAATCCGTCTGACTGGCCCGTCCTGATCAGCGGACTGACATCAACGCATTGGCAGCTGTTGGAAGAGATCATTCAGGACTCGATCAAGATATCCGTCGATGTTCTTCCTAAAAGCCTGCACGATGTGAACGTCTGGATGGAGCGGGTCCGCCATCATCTTCACACTCTTGAGCGGGACCTGGCGTACCACCTGCCCTGGCTCGGCCCGCTCAACGCAGCGGCGGCAAACGATGCTGCTTTCGCCGAGCAGGTTGGGCGCATCCTGTCGCCTCTCGCAACTTCTGATGGGCGGCAAACGAACGGGACTGAGCTCTTGGCGGAGATCGACAACAGATTGGCCCAGGGCGGATCATCTGCCGCATGGCTTGCCGATCTTCGCGATGCCATCGAGCGTGGAGAGGCTGCCCATGCGCAATTGCGAACCGATCTGAAAAGCGTGGCCGATCACGCGGACAGGCTCGCCTATGGGATGGACTTCAGCTTTCTCTATAATCCCAAGGTTAGGCTCTTCCAGATTGGCTACAATCTAAGCGCCGGACAGATGGACACTAGCCACTACGACCTTTTGGCGACCGAGGCCCGCCTGGCCAGCCTGTTTGCCATCGCCAAGGGTGACGCGCCGATGGAGCATTGGTTTTCGTTCAGCCGCCCGATCACGCAATTCAGCGGAAAGCCGTCGATCCTGTCCTGGAACGGGTCGATGTTCGAGTACCTCATGCCACCCCTTTTTCTGCCCAGCCATCGCGACACACTGCTTGGAGAAAGCGAGCTGACTGCCGTCGAGGTCCAGCGCACCTATGCGGCCGAGCGTGGTATCCCGTGGGGTATTTCGGAATCGGCTTTCGGAGTCACCGATGGTGCGGACAATTATCAATATCGCGCCTTTGGCGTGCCGGGGCTCGGGATCCGTCGCGGTTTGACAGAAGATTTGGTGGTGGCGCCCTATGCGACGGCACTGGCGCTTTGCTCCTGGCCCGGCTCCGCCACTCAAAACTTGCGGGAACTCGAAAGCCTGGGTGCGCTGACCTGCTATGGTTTTATCGAAGCGCTCGATTTTACGCCCAGTCGTGTGTCCGAGACCCGGCCTTTCGTGGCCGTCAGGGCTTTCATGGCGCATCATCAGGGCATGACGATGGCGGCGATCACCAATGTGCTGAGCGACGATTGCCTGGTGCGTTGGACGTTGCGCGAGAAACCGATCTCTGCAGTCGATCTCTTGCTGCAGGAACGCGTGCCGTGGGACGCGCCGCTCGAAGCGGGCCGTGCCGACGAGACATGGGAGACAGAACCGGCGGCGTCTGGTCCGCCTGCGTTGGCACCTTGGATTCCGTCGCCGGAAGCAGCCGTGCCGCAGATGCATTTTCTGGGGAACGGTCAGATGTCTGTCGGGATATCCAGCGCAGGTTGTGGTGGGCTGAGTTGGCGTAAGATCGCGCTGACCCGTTGGCGGCCCGACCCCACAAGCGACAGCTATGGGACATGGCTCTATGCGCAAGATTTCGATCGCAAAAGGCTTTGGTCGGTTGGCCGTTTGCCTGCGGGGGCACGCTGTCACGAGACGAAAACGGTCTTCCACCAGCACATGGTCGAGATGCTGCAGCGGTACGAGGACATTGCGATCCGCATGGAATTAGTGATCGCCCCGTTCGACGACGTGGAGATCCGCCGCGTAACGGTCATTAACGAAAGCAATACCGAACGGACAGTTGATCTGACAAGCTATGCAGAGATCGTGCTTGCCCCCCCTCAGGAAGACGAACGGCATCCGGCCTTCAGCAAGCTCTTCGTCGGTAGCGATTACGTTGTCGGAGAGGACGCGTTGATATTCGAGCGCCGGCCGCGCCGACCGGAAACCGTCCCGCCCGTTCTTCTGCACAAATTGGTTGCCGACGATCCGGACATCTCTGTGGTCGGTCACGAGACGGACCGCGCGCGGTTCATCGGCACGACCGGCAGCTTGGCATCGCCGATGGGCCTGCGAGAAGAGCTGAGCGGGACGATCGGGTGGACGCTGGATCCGATCATGGCGCTGCAAGCGCGGGTTAGCCTTGCGCCGATGGAAACCAAGCAATTCGCCTTTCTGACAATAACCGGCACCTCTCGGGGGCAGGTGCTGGCCACCGCCCGGCGATTCCCGCAGTCGTCTCTCGATCGGGCCTTTCGGGATGCAATGCTAGAAGTGAGACGCACCGTTCACCGTCTAAAGATCGAACCGCCTCATCTTCCCGAGCTTCAAGTTCTGTCGTCATTTCTTGCTCAGCCCGGCCACACGCTTCGCTCAGTCGTTCGCCAGACCGGCGAAGGCTGGCAGGGACAGGCAGGCCTTTGGCGGTTTGGCATTTCCGGAGATCTGCCGATCCTGCTTGTGAAGCTCGATAGTGCGGACGAACCTGACCTGCTGGACATTCTCATTCGCGCCCAACGGCTTTGGCACAGTGTCGGATTGGAGACTGACCTCGTGGTCCTGCGAAGCGCTGTATCGAGCTATGAAGAGCCTTTGCGAGAGTATGTGCTGTCGGTGCTTCGAGACAGCCACTCCGAGGGGTTTCTGGGTCGACGCGGCGGCATTCATCTGCTGGCCTCGGACCAGATCGACATTGCCACCCAAAGAGGTCTTGAGGCCGCGGCGCATATCGTCCTGACGGGGGATCATGAGAGTCTGGCCGATATCGTCGATGGCGCGCTCGACGCGCGCGCGCCGCTCCCGCGGTTCGAACCTTCGGCGCATGCGGCCTTTACCAGTGCGCCTCAGGCGGCCCGGCCAGAGGGCCTGCTTTTCGACAATGGTCTTGGCGGTTTCAACGAGGTGACCCGCGAATACGTGATGCATCTCGCCCCCGGCCAGCACACGCCTTCTCCTTGGTGTAATGTGCTTGCCAATGATCACTTCGGCACAATTGTCAGCGAAGCAGGCCTTGGATTCACCTGGGCCCTGAACAGCGGTGAGCATCGCCTGACGCCCTGGTCCAATGATCCGGTCTTCAACGAACCTGGAGAAGTTCTTTACTTGCGGGACGAAGCGCTGGCGGAGGTCTGGACGACGACGCCCGCACCGATGGGCCAAGACGCCGAGTGTCAGGTCAGTCACGGGATGGGCTATTCGCGGTTTCACCAGACCAGCAGAGACTTGGAGCAGGAGATGCTGGTCTTCGTGCCGGTGGACGCACCGGTCAAGCTGGTCCGCTTGAGGCTCACGAACCTCTCCCCGACTGCGCGGCGCCTGACAGCGACATACTATGCCGAATGGCTGATCGGCGCGACTGCAAGCGTGGCCAAGCCCCACGTCACCAGTCTCTACGACCCGAGACAGAAAGCGATACTTGCGCAAAACCACTGGAACCCTGAGTTCGGGCGCCGCGTGGCGTTCCTCTCCGCCTCGGCAGAACCGCACAGCGTAAGCGGAGACCGGCGCGACTTTCTGGGACAGGACGGAGATGTCTCGTCACCCGATGCGCTGCATCGATGGGATTTGGGTGACCGCTTCACACCGGGTGGCGATGCCTGTGGCGCCTATCAGGTACACCTTGTGTTGGAACCAGGGGCTAGTGAGGACGTAGTGTTCATCTTGGGAGAGGGTGGCGATCAGGCCGAGGCGGAGAGCCTGATCGCGCGTTGGCGCAACCCGTCTGAGATTACCGGAGCACTCCGGGATCTGCGTGCATTCTGGGATACAAAGCTTGGCGCACTTCAGGTCAAGACACCGGATCTTGCCCTGAACCTGATGGTCAATCAGTGGCTGCCCTATCAGAACCTTTCCAGCCGGATGATGGCGCGTGCCGGGTTCTACCAGGCCGGCGGAGCGTTCGGTTTTCGCGATCAGTTACAAGATATGCTTGGTGTCCTTCATAGTGACCCAAAACGAGTGCGCTCACACATATTGCGTGCTGCCCGGCACCAGTTCGAAGAGGGTGACGTGCTGCACTGGTGGCACCCACCGGGCGGCCAGGGTGTTAGAACCCGCTGTTCGGACGACTACCTATGGCTACCCTATGTCGTCGCGCGGTATGTTGAGGCGACGGATGGTGCCAATATCCTGTCGGAAGATGTTCCATTTCTTGCCGCGCCCGAGCTGCGACCGGACGAAGGCGACCGATATGAGCGGTTCGACTTGGGCGAGACCGCATCCCTTCTGGAGCATTGCGCCCGCGCAATTGATCGGGGCCTGCGAACGGGCGCTCATGGTCTACCGCTGATCGGCAGCGGCGACTGGAACGACGGCATGGATCGCATTGGCGCAGGTGGAAAGGGAGAAAGCGTGTGGCTTGCCTGGTTTCAGATTGCCACGATCCGTGCCTTTGCGCCGCTGGCCGAGGCTGCAGGCGAGACAGATCGAGTTGAACGCTGGAAAGGCCACATTCAGAAACTTCGAACGGCCCTCGACGAACATGCTTGGGATGGCGCGTGGTATATAAGGGCTTTAGACGACGACGGCGTCTCCTGGGGGTCTCACACGAATGACGAGTGCCAAATTGACCTCATCGCACAGTGCTGGAGCGTTCTTTGCGGCGACCCACCCGACGAAAGGTCACGGCAGGCATTGAAATCAGCTTGCGAACGGCTGCTGGACAGCGACCAAAGATTGATACGGCTGCTGACACCCCCTTTCCAGAACAGCAATCGGGACCCTGGGTATATCCAGGCCTATCCGGCCGGTATCCGCGAGAATGGCGGGCAATATACCCATGCGGCTGCGTGGCTCGGGGTCGCGATGGCTGAAATCGGGGACGGCGACCGCGCTTGGCAAGTCTTTGATATCATCAACCCGATCCGCCGGAGCGAAACCCAAGAGGCGGCCGAACACTATCGACGAGAACCATATGTTCTCACAGGTGATGTTTCAGGCAAGGATGAATGGACAGGGGTTGGCGGATGGTCATGGTATACCGGTGCTGCCGGCTGGACATGGCAGTTGGCCACGCGCGGCATTCTGGGCGTTCGCCTGAAGACAAAAGGCGTACATCTGGACCCCAGTCTGCCGAAAAAATGGGGCGGTGCCGAAGTTGCCTTGGATGGTGACCGGGGCCGCATGACCATCACCATCGAAGACCCAGAACACGTTGGTACCGGCGTTGTTGCAGTAACGGTGGATGGCGCTCCTTTCGGGTCGCAGCTTGTCCCATTCCCAGATGCCGGACAGAGCCGGCACGTTGTGGTTCTGCTGGGAACGGCCGGAACCGCCGACGCCGAAGCATCCGGTAGCCAAGGTTAGGCGCGCGCGCTCAGTTCCCCTCCAGGACCCTTTACGGTGCTGCGCAGTATCTCCTCAACACCTCGGCGCATATCGGATTTTGGTTCGCAACAAAGAGCGTCGCCTCAAACATTCCAACCTTGGATCCGCAATCGAACCTGTGACCTGAAATACTGAAACCGGCAAGTCCAAGGCGGTCTATCCCACGGGCGATGCCATCCGTAAGTTGGATCTCTCCGCCTGCTCCAGGCGCCTGCGCCTCAAGGTCCGAAAATATCGAAGGATCAAGGATGTATCGCCCAATCACAGCCAAGCATGACCGCGCCTTGGCTGGTACCGGTTTTTCGACCACGCCATCGGCATGGAAAAACTGGCCTTCCTGCGATGTCACGGACAGAATACCGTAGCGCTCGGTCAACTCCCTCGGGACCTCCATGGCCGCGACGAGATGCTTGGCTGAACAGGTCGCGTAGGCCTCGATCATCTCGCTCAGGCAGCCTGGCTCGCCCAGAATTAGGTCATCTGGCAAGACGACGGCAACCGGACCTGGAAGAACTTGGGTCTTGGCACAGAGAACCGCATGGCCCAAGCCAAGCGGCTCATTCTGCATGACGAAAATTACTTCAGTAGAGGATTCGTTGAGAGCGGATTCTTCCAACTCGTGCGCAAGCCGCGCCTTTCCGCGTGCCTTTAGCGCCTCCCGCAGTTCTGCGTCGTCCCTCACATAATGTTCAATGGCGGACTTTGTGGGATGGGTCACAAAAACCATCCTTTCAACACCCGCGGCGCGGGCTTCATCGATTGCAAACTGGATCAGCGGTTTATCAATAACCGGAAGCAACTCCTTCGGCGTGCCCTTGGTGGCTGGGAGGAATCTGGTGCCAAGACCAGCAACCGGAAATATTGCCGTGCGAACCATTTTGGTTTTCATTCACTATCCTTACTTCCTATTGCCAAGCCTCAGGTCGTTGCATGCTCCGGATGGTGACGTCGCGCGCTGGCTCAGGAGTGCTGTCAGACCAATGCAAACTCAATGTCCCGGTTGCCCACCTAGGTATTGACGCCTATTTTCAAAGCCTCGTGGTTCACAAGTTGGCCCATGGCCGCGCAGTCGAACGCCTGTGCGTCCGTCAATCGTTTGGATCACATCTAGCATTGGGAAATCACCGTCGTTTCGGGCTGCCAATAGCGATAGGTCAGGCACCTTAACGGACATGAACTCGACCATCGGGCCGTCGCCAGTCCCGGAGACGCCGTGACACGCTGCACAGGCATTTACGTCCTCTTCACGACCAGTGTCGCCGGCCCAAAAGGGCTGAAGCTGACATCGCGATGTTTTCCGCCGCCAAACAAACAATTTTAGGAACTGAAACTGACATTTCGCTCTCCTGAACTAATCCTCTTAGTTCCTTATTCTATCGTCAGACGCAGTCG
>NZ_CALJXO010000198.1:0-4698 GCF_937988555.1 uncultured Boseongicola sp.
GCCGCCTTTCGGTGATGATTTACGCTCGTTTCCCACTTCCGCTTCGCAATGTTGCAGACCTGCAGCATGAGCGCGGTATCGAAATCGGCTATGAGACGGCCCGGTTCTGGTCGCAATGCTTCGGTCCGATGTTCCCGGTGCAGGTCTCTAGGATCCCGATCAACTGCATGCGCTCGGCCTCTCACTGGCAGTTGTATGAGAGACTGGTTCGCACTCGTCTGACGGCGCCCTGTAGATAGCCCCTAAACCGGACTGCAAACCAGTTTCTGGTTGCAATCCCTGAGACGTTCCTGATTGGCTTGCGGGGTAGCAAGCGGTGGAGGTCTGGCACATGATGGATGATACAATTCTGACGACGATATCAGACGGCTGTCTGGTCATCACGCTGAACCGGCCTGACCGAATGAACGCGTGGGATATGGCCATGCGCGCGAAACTTATAGAAGCGCTGGAGGCGGCGTCCGAGGACTCGACCGTGACCTCAATCGTCTTGACCGGGGCAGGGGAGCGGGCCTTCTGTGCGGGACAGGACCTGAACGAAGCCACAGACTTCGATGAGGATTTCGCGGAAGTCTGGATTGACGGCTTTTCAAGGCTGTACCGAGCCATCCGCTCAATCGAAGTGCCAGTGGTTTCTGCAATCAACGGCGTTGCTGCGGGCTCGGCTTTTCAGTTTGTTTTGCTGACCGACATCCGGATCGGCCACTCGGGCGTCAGATTGGGTCAGCCCGAAATTAACTCGGGAATCGTCAGCATTACAGGCCCTTGGATCATGCGCGAGGTTCTTGGCCTGTCGCGGACCATTGAACTGACCCTGACGGGCCGGTTGATGGACGCCGAAGAAGCGCTTCGGCTTGGGGTGCTTCACGAGATTGCCGAACAGAGCTGCGTTCTGGACCGAGCTGTGAGCGTTGCCCGCAACTTGGGGGCCAAGCCCAAAACTGCAATGAAGCTAATTAAGCGGAGATTTTTTGAGGTGCTCGAGCCGGGGCTTGAAGACGCCGTCGCCGCTGCCAAGAAGTACCACCGCGCCTCGTTTGGTTCCGGTGAAATGCACGCCTCAACGCAGGCTTTTCTGGATGCTAGAGGCGGCCGCAAGCGTGACTAAGGCCGAAGGTCCCTTCGCCTCTGCCCCATTCTGCGGCACGCTTGCCGGCTTGTTGCTTGATCGCGCTGCAAGTGAACCGGACCGGGTTCTGATCACGTGGGAACATAGGCAGATCACGACGGCCGAAGTCGCATCGGTTGGCCACGCTTTTGCCAGTAAGTTACGAAGTCTTGGCGTCAAACCGGGCGATACCGTGCTGACGATGATGGATGCCGGGCCGAGCTACATCGCGCTGTTCCTCGCTCTGTCGCTGGTAGGGGCGACATGGGTGCCTCAAGCGCCCGATGCTCGCGGACCATCCCTGGCCCATGTCCTTTCGATTGCAAAGCCGGACCTTGTCATCGCAGCTCCGCACGCCGTCCATAACCTTATAGCGTCTGGCCACAATGACTTAAGTACCATTCTAGAGGTAGATAGCTGGGTGTGGCCAGAGCCTCCGGGTCTGAACCATTTTCCCGACCCTGTGCCATCTGACTCTGACAATGTGTGCGCAGTTCTGTTTACTTCCGGCACGACAGGACCGCCCAAAGGCGTGATGGTCACGGAAAGAATGCTTCTGGCCTCGGCCGCTGGATGCGCCCTTGCCAGCAAATGCGAGGCAGGAGATGCATTTCTGATGTGGGAGCCGATGCACCATATCGGCGGCCCGCAACTTGTCATAATGGCCTTGATCCATAGTGCGCGGCTGGTTGTCGTAAAACGATTCAGTGCCAGAAAATTTTGGCCGCTGGTGCGCGCCCATGAGGTAAACAAGCTTCACTATCTGGGCGGCATCCTTGAGATTTTGCTGAAATCGCAAGAACAACAAGACGACAAGGATCATCCCATCAAGCTGGCCTTCGGCGGTGGATGCAGGCCCGAGACGCGCCGTGATTTCATTGAGCGATTTTCGATCCCGATCCGCGAAGTCTTTGGGATGACCGAGGCATCAAGCTTCACCATGGTCGATGACAGGGGAACAATCGGGTCGATCGGGCAGGTGTTGCCTTGGATGGACGTGGAGCTGGTCGAGGAAGACGGGCAGCTTGTGGGCGAGGGGGCCGTAGGAGAGATCGCCGTCAGGCCCCGGCATAGTGGGCTTCTGACCCCCGGTTATCTTGGGGATGCGGAAGCGACTGCGCGACTTTTGAAAGGAGGCTGGCTTTACACCGGAGACTTGGGACGGCGGGATGTAGAGGGTAATTATTTCTTTCTGGGACGAAAGACTGATTCCTTGCGTCGCCGCGGTGAAAATATCTCGGCTTGGGAAATCGAGACTGGATTGGCCGGTCACCCTGATATTGCTGAAACGGCCATCGTTGGCGTGCCGTCCGAGATCGGCGAAGCGGATATCCTTTGTTTCATAGTTATGCGCGAAGGTATCGTTTTGGATCTCATCAAAATTGCGGAGTGGTGCCAAGTACATCTTCCCCGACAGCATGTTCCCCGGTACTGGAAGCAAGTCCAGGGCTTTGAGCGAACCCCAAGTCAGAGGATCAGAAAGGACTGTCTTGATGTCGATCTGGCCGATGCGATCGATTTAGGCGATGGCCAGTAAGCTCGGGATTAAATCCTACGGCTTTGCGGCGCGTGCGTTCAACCGGCTGTGCTATGGTGTATTTGATAACCGCGCTGATACAGCCGATGTTCGCCTCTAAAGCGATACGTACATATAATTTGCAGGCCTTTACAACTTTCTCGATTACTTGAACTGGTGATGGCGGAAGACGCCGGCTTGGGCGGGCAGGGCAGTTTCGCAGCATTTGAGGATGACAAAACGCAGTCCTATTCATTATTTCAAAACCTCGCACGAAATCAATCGCCTAGCCGCGATACTTTATGTTAGGTTTCCGCTCTCGACGCGGAATTTGGAGGGTCTTCTGCATGAACGCGGTATCGAAATCAGCCATGAAACGGTTCGGTTCTGGTAGAATAGATTTGGCCAGATGTTTGCTGCTGAGATCCGAAGAAACCGGGTCAGCTGGATGCGCGCGAATTCGAACTGGCAGTGGCATCTGGAGCTGGTTTTCGTGAAGATTAACTGCGAAACGCCCACCCTTTGGACGGCTTTGGATCACGACGCAGAAGTCCTGGAAAGCTAGGTTGCCAAGCGACGGGATCGCAAAGCGGCGTTGAGATTCATAAGACAATCAACGAAGCGCTAGGGAAGTCTGGAAGTAATCGTGACGGACGAACTTAGGCGTCCACGGCGCTGCAATGAAAGTCATAGGCAACGCCCAACCGCCAGGCCTGCCACAAGACCTAGGCGGCCGTGTCGGGTGCAGAACTCAAGCGCCCGACCAAAGTATTGCGTCATCATCCCTGGCCATCGCGCAGTTTTTCCGGCAACCAAAGCGCCAGATCTGGGAACCAGATCAGCACAAAGCACATTACTACCATGATCAGGAACATAGGCAGCGCGGCCTTGGCTATATAGCCCATTTCGTGGTCCGTCATTCCCTGCAAAACGAACAGATTGAACCCGATCGGTGGTGTGATTTGCGCCATCTCAACAACAACGACGACGAAGATGCCGAACCAGATCAGATCAATACCCGCCTCACGGACCATCGGTTCCACAACCGCCATTGTCAGCACCACCGAAGAGATACCGTCGAGGAACATGCCGAGGATGATGTAGAAAACCAAAAGCGCCATCAACAGTTGAAAACGCGTCAGTTCCATTACGGCGATGCCGTCCGCCAGAGCGCGCGGCAAACCCGTAAAGCCCATGGAAAGTTTCAGGAACGCCGCCCCCGCAAGGATCAGCATGATCATGGCTGACGTACGGGTTGCCCCCATCAGGCTTTCGCGGAAGCTGGTCCAATTGAGTGAGCCCTGCCCCGCCGCCAGGGCAAGCGAGCCTATAACACCGAATGCTGCAGCCTCGGTCGCAGTAGCGATGCCGGTATACATTGAGCCGATGACAACAAGAATCAGCAGAATGACCGGCAGCAGAAAACGCGAGTTCGAAAGTTTTTCGCTAAACGACATCGCGACTTCAGCGGTGGGTTTCCAGCCTTTCGAAAAGACCGAATAGGCCGCGACGTAGCCCATGAACATGAGCGCCAGAAAAAGCCCTGGGAAAACCCCTGCGAAGAACAGTTGCGTAATAGATTCGTTGACCGTCACACCATAGACAATCAATGCCAACGACGGCGGTATCATCAAGCCAAGCGTCGCCGCGCCGGCCAGTGTGCCGATGACAATATGCTCAGGGTAATTGCGCGCGCGCAATTCAGGGATCGACATTTTGCCGACCGTCGTCAGCGTCGCGGCAGATGAGCCTGAGACAGCCGCGAAGACGGTGCAGCCAACAATGTTGGTATGGACCAAACCGCCAGGAAGACGTGCCAGCCAGGGGGACAGGCCTTTGAACATATCCTCGGACAATCGAGTTCGATAGAGGATCTCACCCATCCAGATGAAGAGCGGCAGCGCCGTCAGTGTCCAGGATGATGAAGTGGCCCAGATCGTCGTGATCATGGTGTCACCCACCGGTCTCGAGGTGAATAGCTCCATCCCTACCCAGGCAACACCCATTAGGGCAACGCCGACCCAGACACCGGTGCCCAAGAGTAGAAAGAGAACGAATAGGAACAGAACGATCG
>NZ_CALJXO010000199.1:0-2621 GCF_937988555.1 uncultured Boseongicola sp.
ATCAATGGCGACGCTTTCAATCTCTGCTCGGCTTGGCTACCTTTTTCAGGGACGACGACGAATCATCTGGGAATATCGTCTAACGCCAATCATTTCTGGAGGGGAAGGTAATGAACCGATCCATCGCACCCGTAGGCAGTCTTGCAATGTTGATCGTTTTGGTGGTCGCGGCCTGTGTGCCGCCGCCAGTCAAGGTTGGTCAACGGGCTTTGGAGGACCGCAGCACCAGCGATATCGTAACAGACAACGAGATCGTCTTGGACGTTAACGAACTGATGGTCAAGTACGAGACCGTGGCGGTTTCGACGGAGATCTACGAGCAGAGACTTTTAGTCTACGGGCTGTTGAATGACGCTGCCGCAGTCGAGAGCTTCCGCGCCGACGCGGGCAAGATCGAAGGCGTGAAGGCACTCTACTGGCATGTCACGTACATGAGTGCGGCCGACCAGGAGGCCAAGAAGGACGAAATGCTGGGGATCGCCGGGGCCACCGAGGCGAAGGCCACGGTCGAGGCCAATTGGCTGGAGGCCGACGGTGTCAGCAGCCTCAATTTCAGGGCGGGGATCGATCCGCTGGCCACGGCCTACATTCTAGGGCGCGCCAAGTCTGCGGCGGAGAAGCAAAAGGCGCTCGCCGAGGCTGGTAACGTACCCGAGATCAAGCGGGTCGTGGACTACGTCGAAGTTCGCCCCTGAGGCCACAGAGCCGCCTTCGGTGACCTGGGGTCCGGAATGATACCGCGGGGCAGACATCCCGCCGATTCGTGCTGTTGGTAAGCAGTTAAAGGGTGATCTTGTAGATCACGCCGTCCGTGCCATCCGAGGAAAGGACACCGAACAGAACTCCGGTGGGACAGAGAGCCTGGGTCGAGGGCGCATAAGGCACGACCTTGAGTATCGATGAAGCACGCTGGTGACAGGTCGCGGCGAATGTTGGTGACTTCTGGTTTTGTGCAGATGCTATGGGGCGAGCGGCGAGGCTATTGCATCATCGTCGCTATCAGCAACGATGGAGATGCCCCATGTCAGAAGTATCCGATGTCCGCAAATCCGACAGACCCTTCGATCAGCCTCGCACGCTGGGTGCCGTCGTCGAGCTCAGCCAAACGAGCTGGCTGGTCGGCGGTATGGTCCCTGGGCTTCAACGTAGCCCGCTCAAGAAGCTGAGGGCCGACAAGGAGGCGCTGTTCCGGCTGCTTGAGCGTTGGCGCGACGAAGCGCTCGGAGCCGGTCACGAGATCACGCGTATCGCGGTGGCCTGCGAGAGCGGTCGCGATGGCTTCTGGCTGGTGCGCTGGCTACGGGCCCAAGGCATTGAGGCCTATGTCATTCATGCCGCCAGCGTTGCTGTTTCGCGCGAGCACCGCCGGGCCAAGACCGACCGGCTTGACACCGCCTTGCTGAAGCGCGCGTTTTTGGGCTGGCTACGCGGTGAAATTGGCCACTGCAGCATGGTGATGATCCCCAGCCGCGAGGAGGAGGACGCCAAACGCCCGAGCCGCGAGCGTGAAACCCTCATGAAGGAGCGCACCCGGCTGATCAACGCCATGAAGGGTGACCTGGCTCGGCTGGGCGTGCGCAATTTCAATCCCAAACTGCGCCGGGCACGCGAAAAGCTTGATGAGCTGCGCACACCCGAAGGCACGGCCCTGCCGCCCAACACGCGCGCCAAGCTGACCCGCGATTTGGAGCGGCTGCACCTGGTTGTCGCTCAGATCAAGGCCATCGAAGCGGCACGTCTGGAGCGACTTGAAGCATCACCTGAAGTCAAGCCACACGCCATGATCCTTCTGCTTGCCCGGGTCGTCGGGGTCGGCATCGAGACGGCGGACATGCTGGTGCGGGAGGTGCTGTCGCGCCCGCTGCGCGATCGACGGGCCGTGGCGCGCTATGCCGGCCTCACGGGCGCACCGGACGAGAGCGGCTCGAAACGCCGCGAGAAAGGGCTGGCGAAAGCGGGCAACGCTCGGGTGCGCCGGGGCATGATCCAGTTGGCCTGGCGCCTGCTCAGGTTCCAGAAGGACAGCGCACTCGTGCAGTGGTATCAGGAGCGGACAAGCGATGGCCGCGGTGATACACGCAAGACCATGATCGTGGCGCTCGCCCGCAAACTGCTGATCGCCCTGTGGCGCCTGGTGACGACCGGTGAAGTCCCTGAGGGCTTCATTCTGCGGCCGGCCTTGTAAGAACTTGAGAATGACTGGAGACACACGGGCTTCGCAGATCGTCCTTGCGCTCGGTTAGGCTTGAGGACGATCCGAGGTGGCGGCAACCCGGAGAAACCTACGGCTTTGATGCCGCTGTGCAGATTGGGGCCGCCAGCTTGGAGCTTCGCCGTCGATGCGCATGGCTGCATCATGGTGCCGCCCCACCAGGGGCGACCGAATACAAGGTTGCGCGCGGTGATCGCGCCCGAAAGCGAGCTCCTCCTCTGATCGTCATCTCGACCGCAGCGGCCCGCCTGGCGGGTCCGCTCCTAACCAGGCGTGCTCCGCGGGTGAGCGGCGAATTGCGGGGTAAAGAAACCAACTTCTAAACCCAGAAAACCGATGATGAAAACACGTTAACACCCCCGGCAAAGGGTCTTGACCACAAAGGCCCCATACAAGGTTTCTCGGACGC
>NZ_CALJXO010000200.1:0-84457 GCF_937988555.1 uncultured Boseongicola sp.
TCTACGGCGCACGCGATAAATGGTTCGTCGTCGGCATCCCGATCTTCTTCTATTCCGTGCTGTCGGACGGCACAGACGACAGAAGCCGTCAGGCATTCTTCCTCATCGGCAGCTTCATGGCGCTTTGGATCATCGCTTACGGAGTGATCCAGGCGCTTGCGCCGAAGCTCCTTAAACAACGGACGCAGACTCTCGAAGCAACAGTAGCAACGGCGTCGCTTTGGATCGGCTTGCTATCCTTGATCCCCGCTACCCTCGCCCTTGCGCCATGGTTTGATCCAACGGGTCTCGTTGCCATCATCGTTGTGGGGCTTCTTGTCTTCGGCTTTGTGTTTGCTTTGAATTCTGCAGTGCATTCTTATCTGATCCTTGCCTTCACCAGCGACAAGCGCGTCACGTTGGATATAGGCTTTTACTAAATGGCCAATGCCTCTGGACGACTTCTGGGGACAGTTATGTCAGGGGCCAGCTATCAGATTGGATGGTTGCCGGCCTGTCTTGCATCTGCCGCAGCACTGGCTATAGCCGCGTGGCTGGCCACACAGTCCCTTGTAACGGCCCAGAAATCCCTCCCGTAAGCCGCGTTAGTTAGTCCTAGGGTTTTGCCCCCTAGGCTCGACGAACAACGAAACAGGAGGCCACATGCCAACCACAGCACATCACACATCATCCACAGACGATCTGGAAAACCGTTCAATGGTCCTTCCCAACGCAGACCCGCAGATTGTTCCTGCGCTTTCGGCGCAAACAACGGCCCTAAAGCGCTATCTTGCGCAAATTCACGAATTGACCCTGGACGAGACAAGCGAAGCTATCGAGGCATTCTTTGATTTCACCATGTCGAACGAACCCCACTCTAAGGTCGCTTAACCTGCGTTTCCGATCGCGGTGACCCACAACATCATGGCGTCCTTCTGGCTGGTCGAAACCACGTTATGTCCCATCGCCGCGTTGTAATAAGCGCTGTCGCCACGTCGCATCTCGGTTGGTTCATCAAATTCGGTATAAAGCCGGATTGTTCCGGTTAGCACAAAAAGGAACTCCACACGGTCGTGGCGCACCCAGCCATCAAATTCCTCCATTAAACGGGCATGGAGACGCGCACGATACGGAAGCCTCGCCTTTTTGGTCAGCGCTCCTGCCAGCATTTCGTGTTTATAGCTGACGGTCGCGTGTCCCTGCCGCTCGCCCGACTTGGTGACCGCGATGCGTCCCATAACCTGATCACGCTCGGGCGGTGTGAAAAGCTGGGGTATCGAAACCTCAAATCCCACCGCTAGTTTCTTCTGGACATCATAGATCGCAGATATCTGGCTGTCTTAAATCTTCGACAACGCCGAACGCGCAACGCCCGCCTGCCTTGCCGCCTGCTCAAGTGCCCAACCGCGTGAAGTGTGCAAATCGCGCAGACCCTGCCCAAGATCCAAGGGCATGGAATCTGCACTTGGATCAGTGCCTGAACTACGTGCAAGCGCTAGAATAACAGGGATATCGTTGTTCAACACGCACCAAATATAGCGCCCTCAGGCACACCTTGGAATCGCAACTCCCACCCGCAAAAAAGCTTGCACGCAACGCACGAGGCTGCGAAAGACTGCGCGTTATGATAAAGCTCGACATCCTTTCCGATCCGATTTGCCCCTGGTGTTACATCGGTAAAGCCCATCTTGACCGCGCGCTTTCTGCCCGGCCAGATCATCGCTTTTCGATCGAATGGCATCCATTCCAGCTGAACCCTGATATGCCAGAAGGCGGCATGGATCGGCGCGAATACCTTGAGACAAAATTCGGCGGTCGCGCCCAAGCCGTGCAGGTCTATGGCCAGATAGAAGACGCCGCCATTGCCGCGGGCCTGAAGATTAATTTCAGTGGGATAAAACGCACGCCCAACACGATTGATGCTCATAGATTGATCCATTGGGCAGGACTTGAAGGGCGTCAAACCGCCGCTGTCTCGCGCTTGTTCAAGGCCTACTTTGAAGAGGGTCAAGACATCGGAGACCACGGCATACTCGTTGAAATCGCGGACGGCATCGGGCTCGACAAGGCCCTGACCGAACGCCTTCTCTCCTCCGAAGCTGACCTTGAAGACGTGCGCACCCGAGATGCCCATGCGCGCGCGCGTGGGGTGACCGGTGTCCCGACGTTTGTGATCGCCAATCAGCACGTTTTGCCCGGCTCGCAACAATCGGAGCTTTGGCTACAGGTCATTGACGAGCTGACCGAACAAGTGAATTCCGCCGAGTAAAATTTAGCAAAAACAGCGACAACACCAATCTCGCGCTGCGAATTGGCGGCCCTTTCGGCAATGCTTGCAGCAACTGTTGCGTTCTCCATCGACGCCATGCTGCAGGTCCCACGGGAAATTGCCGCCTCGCTTTCGCAAGGCTCGCCCAATCAAGTACAACTGGGCATCGCGACATTCGTGGTGGGAATGGGGTGTGGAACTCTCTTCGCAGGTCCACTCAGTGACACGTTCGGACGCCACAAAATTGCGATCGGGAGCTCCGTTCTCTTTATTCTGGGCGCTCTCCTCAGCGCGCGTGCCCCGCGCCTTGAAACGATTCTGGTCGCCCGGACCTTGCAAGGTGTCGGAGCCGCAGGCCCCCGCGTGGTTGCACTTGCCATCACCCGCGACCTGTTTTCAGGCCGGCAAATGGCAGAGGTCGTCTGCTTCCTGATGATTGTATTTTCCTTGGTCCCCGTAATCACACCAACCATGGGCGCTGCGATCTCCTGGGCCTTCGGGTGGAGAACTATTTACCTCACTTTTGTGATCTTTTCACTCATCTCGATTTTCTGGCTTATCTTGCGGCAACCAGAAACACTGCTACCCAAAGCCCGGCGTCCGTTTCGCGCGAAGGAAATCTGGTGCGGTATCAAAGAGGTTTTCGCAAACCGTGAGGTTGTCCTCGCGATTGGGGCGCAAACCCTCATCTACGCGATGCTCTTTAATGCTTTGAAGTCCACGCAACAGATTTTCGATCAAAACTTCGATCAAGACGCAAACTTTCCACCTTGATTCGGTCTGTGTGCCGCCATCTCCGCCACTGCAAGCATGCTGAATGCGACCATCGTTGTTCGGATCGGAATGCAGATGGTGTTGGCTTGGTCGCTTGCCATTCAGGTTCTTATTTAGTCAGCCGCATCAACAATACCAAGCTTTCGGACGAACCCCGACACGGCGGCATCGCGCTACTTTGCCTTGGCCGCCCGCAATTTTGCGGCAAGGTCTTGCGCGATGGAAAACGCGCCTTTGATCTTGTCGCCTGATTTTGCCCAATCCCGGCGCACGATGATCTTGTTGTCTTTGACTTTCGCCTGTCCGCGCTGATCCTTGATGAAATCCACCAACCCCGCAGGATCCGCAAACTTGTCACGATGGAACTGGATCGTGGCCCCCTTCGGCCCCGTATCCAAACGCGCAATTCCTGCCTTTTTACACTCTGCCTTGATCCGCACGACCAGCAGCAAGGTGTTGACCTCTTTCGGCAATTTCCCAAATCGATCAATAAGTTCAGCGGCAAAGCCTTCCAATTCAACCTTTGTCTGAAGGCCCGAAAGGCGTCGGTAAAGCCCAAGTCGCACATCCAAATCCGGCACATAGGCTTCGGGGATCAGAACTGGCACGCCCAGATTGATCTGCGGCGCCCATTGGTCGTCTGTGTCGCTCAGGCCTTCCAATTTACCGGCTTTGATCTTGGCAATCGCCTCTTCCAGCATGGACTGGTAAAGCTCGTAACCCACCTCACGCACGTGTCCCGATTGCTCCTCGCCCAGAAGGTTGCCTGCCCCGCGAATATCCAGATCCTGACTGGCAAGCGTGAACCCTGCTCCCAGGCTGTCCAGCGAGCCCAGAACTCGCAACCGCTTCTCGGCCTGAACCGTCAGTCGCTGGCGTGTCTTCGTTGTCAGATAGGCATAGGCCCGCGTCTTCGAGCGGCCAACACGGCCACGGATTTGATAAAGTTGTGCCAGTCCGAACATATCCGCGCGATGCACGATCATCGTGTTCGCTGTCGGAATATCCAGGCCAGATTCCACGATCGTCGTGGCCAAAAGAACGTCGTACTTGCCGTCGTAAAAAGCGTTCATTCGGTCATCCAGCTGGCCCGCGGCCATCTGTCCGTGCGCCACGACATAAGACACCTCGGGGACTTGGGTCTTCAACCAATCCTCTATCTCAGGCAGGTCAGAAATCCGCGGCACCACAAAGAACGACTGCCCCCCACGATAATGCTCGCGCAGCAAAGCCTCGCGAATAGTGATTGTATCGAATTCACTCACATAGGTGCGGATCGCAAGCCGGTCGACCGGCGGCGTCCCGATAATCGACAAATCTCGCACTCCGGCCAGCGAAAGCTGAAGCGTCCGGGGGATCGGAGTGGCTGTAAGGGTCAACACATGAATATCCGAGCGCATTTGCTTCAACCTCTCTTTATGGCTGACACCGAAATGCTGCTCCTCATCAATAATGAGCAACCCAAGGTTTTGGAATCGAATACTTTTCGCCAGAACAGCATGCGTGCCAATAACGATATCAACCGTTCCACGCGACAGGCCGTCGCGCGTCTCATTGGCGCGCTTGATCGGCACGAAGCGCGACAACTGGCGCACTTCAATTGGAAAACCACGGAACCGCTCTTTAAAGCCCTTGGCGTGCTGGCGTGCAAGCAAGGTTGTGGGGGCGATGATCGCAACCTGAACACCTGACATTGCGGCCGCAAAAGCCGCACGCATCGCAACTTCCGTTTTGCCAAATCCAACGTCTCCACAGATCAGCCGATCCATCGGCCTGCCGCTCGCAAGATCATCCATCGCGTCGTGAATGGCTTTCAGCTGATCATCCGTCTCCTGATAAGGGAACCGTGCCGAAAACGCGTCCCAAATGCCATCGGGGGGCACCAGCACAGGCGCTTTGCGCAACAAACGCTCGGCCGCCACGCGTATCAATTTGTCTGCAACTTCGCGAATACGCTCTTTCAGTTTGGCTTTTTTCGCCTGCCACGCGCCACCGCCAAGTTTATCGAGAAAACCCTCGTCATTTCCATAGCGGCTTAGAAGTTCAATGTTTTCAACAGGCAGGAAAAGGCGATCACCACCGGCGTACTCTAGGTGAATACACTCGTGCCGGGCGCCCAGTGCGTTGACCACCTCAAGCCCCATGTAGCGGCCGACACCGTGATCGACATGCACGATCAGGTCGCCGGGGCTAAGCGTCTGATGCTCGGTCAGGAAGTTCTCGGCGCGACGCTTTTTCTTCGGGGCTCGCACAAGTCGATCGCCCAAAACGTCCTGCTCGGAGACAACACAAAGCCTGTCACGCTGCTCGAAGCCATGGTCAAGCGCCCAAACCACAAGGAATACACCGCCGTTGCCCTCTGGCACATCGCGCCAGTCCTTGATTAGAACGGACCCCGTGATGTCCTGATCTTCCATCAGACCCTGAAGACGCTCGCGCGCGCCGTCAGAATAGGATGCAATCACGACCTGAGCGGTTTTCCGTTTCTCCTGAATATGTGCTGCCAAAGCCGAGAAAAGGCTTACTGATTCCTGTTGCCGCTCGGGCGCAAAATCACGGCCAATCCGGCCGGCCGCATCCGTAACACCCGGACCAGTTGGCTGCGGTAAGACTGAAAACTGCAAAAGCCGGTGCGTTTTAACAGCATCAGTCCACGCAGCATCGTCCAGATACAATCCACCCGGAGGCGCTGGCTTATAGACGCTGTCGATCCGCCCTTTTGCGGTCATCGCCTCGCGGCGGGTGTCGTATTGATCGTCAATGGCATCCCACCGCGCCAGACGCATCGGTGTGGATTGATCGTCCAAAGCGATTGTTGCGTCGGGTATGTAGTCAAACAGTGTCTCGAGGCGCTCGTGAAAAAATGGCAACCAATGTTCGACGCCTGCGTGCTTTCGCCCGGCACTCACCGCCTCGTAAAGTGGATCGTCCGTCCCTGCTGCGCCGAACTCCAAGCGATAGTTCTGCCGGAACCGCGTGATCGCCGCCTCGTCGAGGATGATCTCGCTGACCGGAGCAAGCTCCACAAAATCGAGCTTTTCAGTCGTGCGCTGCGTGCCCGGATCAAACCGACGCGCTCCGTCCAACACATCGCCGAAGAAATCAAGACGGACAGGCCCTCCATCACCGGGCGGGAAGATGTCGATGATCCCACCACGAATGGCATAGTCGCCGGGTTCTGTGACCGTCGGCGCCTGAACAAACCCCATCCGAACCAAAAACTCCCTCAGCGATGCTTCATTGATCCGGTTGCCGACGGTTGCGCTAAACGCGGCCTCCTTCAAAATCGAGCGGGCCGGGACACGTTGGGTCGCGGCATTTAGCGTCGTCAGAAGCACAAAGCGCTTGGGCATATCGTGAACAAGCGCGGCCAAGGTCGCCATCCGCATCGCCGAGATATCGGCGTTCGGCGACACCCGGTCATACGGCAAACAATCCCATCCGGGGAACATGAAGATCGGAACGTCTGGCGCAAAAAATGCCAGCGCTTCGCGCATGGCAACAAGCCGTTTGTCGTCGCGTGCAACATGGCACACCACACCGCCAGAAGCCTTCTCAAGCTCTGTAAGGATTAGCGTTGCATCAAAACCCTCAGGCGCGCCGCTAACAGTGATATGACGGGGGTCAAACATATTAATGGGACGTACCCTGTGAGGCCGTGCTGTCAACCAGCGACCCCTAGAAACTTAACGTTCCGACGTGCAAGTTTTGGTACATTCCGAACATTGCAGTAATGAAGATTGCCACAACGCCAATCATCTGTGTCGCGAACCGATGGCGCATCAATTGCTGTATCAAAGCACTGCCCTGTACCCCGCTAGTGCGAATTATGCGCGATGTTCGATGCGACAGCGCGCCCAATAGGGCAAGTGGGCCCGCCAACAACAACACCGCCTGAGCGATCTCAACGTTGTAAAACACCGCCATCAATCCAAGCGCCGTAACGGCCGCAGACCCAAATAAAATGGCCCATGTTCCCGACACTTCGGCCACATAAAGAATTCGGTTTACGTTGATCCGCACCAGGTCCTGCAAATCCGTCATCGCCTCGCCTTCATCTTCGCGCCGCGCACGTATGATCATATCAAAAGGAACACCAAGAACCCAATGGCTGACGGAAGACCACAAAACCGCCAACGCAATCCAATACCATAGATTGGAGAAGGACCGCGTATCGATGACTTCAAAAACAGTGTCGTACCAGTTCACATTCTGCCTCGGAGCTCTTGTTTTGCCGGACACTAGGAAATGCTACGAGGGTTGACCAGTGTTCAACCGCTCGCTACCGCAAAAGGAACCAAAACCGTGCACGAAAGACCGCACTCATGACCATTGCTTCACATCCCGCAACACGGTTTCGCCGGACCAAATCCTCTGATGCCCTTCGCAGACTGGTGCGCCAATCAACGCTTACCGTTGATGATCTGATCTGGCCGGTGTTCGTGCGCGAAGGGGAAGACGACGAAACACCGGTGCCATCCATGCCCGGCGTTGCTCGTCAAACGATCGACCGCGTCGTCCGCTCGGCTGAACAGGCGGCGTCCCTTGGCATTCCCGCGATATGTCTTTTTCCCTACATCGAGACCGAGTTCAAAAACGAGACTTGCGACGAAGCCTGGAATCCCGACAACCTTTCGAACCGTGCCACTCGCGCGATCAAGGCCGCAGTCCCCGAGGTCGCGGTCATGACAGACGTCGCCCTTGATCCCTACAATATCAACGGACACGACGGTCTCGTACGCGACGGGATCATCCTGAACGACGAAAGCGTCGAGGCGCTGGTGAAAATGGCCGTTGCACAGGCAGATGCTGGCGCCGACATTCTCGGCCCCTCTGACATGATGGACGGCCGCATTGGCGCAATGCGTCGCGCGCTTGAGGCTGACGGATACACGGACACGTCCATTCTAAGCTACGCCGCTAAGTATGCCTCCGCATTTTATGGCCCGTTCCGCGATGCGGTCGGTGCCTCGGACCTTCTGGT
This sequence comes from uncultured Boseongicola sp., assembly GCF_937988555.1. NCBI lineage: Bacteria > Pseudomonadati > Pseudomonadota > Alphaproteobacteria > Rhodobacterales > Paracoccaceae > Boseongicola > uncultured Boseongicola sp. Next base: position 8,007 of record NZ_CALJXO010000200.1, read on the forward strand.
CGGTGACAAAAAAACCTATCAGATGGACCCTGGAAATTCTGACGAAGCCTTGCGCATGGTCGAGCGAGATCTGAGCGAAGGCGCCGACATGGTAATGATAAAACCCGGCATGCCGTATCTCGATATTTGTCGCCGTGTAAAAGACACCTTCGGCGCGCCAACTTTCGCCTACCAGGTGTCCGGCGAGTACGCGATGATCAAGGCCGCTGCGCAAAACGGCTGGCTTGATGGCGATCGCACGATGCTTGAAAGCCTCATGGCCTTCAAACGAGCAGGTTGCGATGGGATTCTGACGTATTTCGCCATGGACGTCGCGCGCGCTTTTAAGGACCATTAGGCCAGCGAAAAATCGCGTCCAGGCGGACCGTCTACTACTATAGAGGGTGACTCTCGTCCCTGCGTCCCCTATACATTGGGTCGAACGGCCAGATAAGGTCGTCATTTTATTTGGCAAATATCGAGCATGAGAGGGTCTTCCCAATGAAACGTATGTCCCGTCGCGCCCTCTTGGGTGCAGCTGCGGCCACAACACTGGCGCTTGCCGCTTGCGGCAATGGCATTGGCAGCGAGGGTGCCGCAAAACTTGATGCGCGCATTGATTCATCACTGAACTATCTTGACAGTAACTTCCCCGGAACGCGCGACCTTCAGCAAAAATCTGTGGGCATGCTCGTCATGCCGCTGATCACGGAAGCAGGCTTCGGGTTCGGCGCTTCTTACGGGCGTGGTGCGCTACGTGTGAACGGCATCTCTGTTGATTATTACTCGGCGACACAAGCAAGCTTTGGCCTGCAGATTGGCGCGCAGCAATACGCACATGTTCTGTATTTCATGACCGAAGAAGCGCTGGCTGAATTCCGCGCCTCATCAGGTTGGGCGGCTGGCGCCGACGTAGAATATGCGGTGAATGATCGCGGTGCGAATATTTCCGCCGAAACGACGACCGCACTTTCGCCGGTTATCGCTGTTGTCTTCGGACAGGCAGGCTTGCTGGCAGGTGCGTCGGTCGAGGGCACCAAATACTCGCGGATCATACCATAAAAAGCGCCGACTATCAGATGGTTGAGGGACACACCTCAACCATCTCCGCTCTTGTGTAAATCACATTGCCTGAAGACGTTTAAACAAGCTCGATGTATCCCAGCGACCGCCGCCCATTTTTTGGACGTCTTTGTAGAACTGATCTACCAAAGCCGTGACCGGCAGGCTTGCTTCAATCTCGTTGGCCGATTGCAGGCAAATCCCCAAATCCTTGCGCATCCAGTCGACCGCAAACCCATGCTCGAAATGATCATTAAGCATCGTCTCGTAACGATTTGCCATTTGCCAGGATCCCGCAGCCCCTTGTGAAATCACCTCTACAACCGCGCGCCCGTCAAGGCCGGCCTTATCGGCGAAATGAAGCGCTTCGCTCAGCCCCTGTACCAGACCGGCAATTGCAATCTGGTTGCACATTTTGGTCATCTGACCTGCGCCGCTTTCGCCGATGCGGCGGCAGATCTTAGAATAGGCCTGCAGAATAGGTTCCGAGCGATCAAACGCCCCCTGATCCCCCCCACACATGACCGAAAGCTGACCGTTCTCCGCGCCCGCTTGACCGCCCGAAATAGGCGCGTCGACGAATGACACTGCTATGCCGTCGGCAGCCGCATATAACTCACGCGTCACAGCGGCAGACACCGTCGTGTGGTCGACAAAGACGGCGCCGGGCTTCATCCCTAAAAACGCACCATCGTCGCCAAGGCAAACCGAGCGAAGATCGTCATCATTGCCCACGCAGGACATGACAAACTCGGCGCCATCTGCAGCCGCGCGAGGCGTGAGCGCTTTTGCGCCTCCATGCTGCGCCACCCAGTCTTCAGCTTTCGCTGCGGTGCGATTAAAAACCGTTACATCGTGGCCCTCGGCCGCCAAATGGCCAGCCATGGGATAGCCCATAACGCCCAGCCCCAAAAATGCACACTTCGCCATAGCATCCTCCCTTGTCATCCATTGTTCTGCGGGCTTTACCTAGTGGACAGGCAACCGCAGTCAACAAGGTATTCATGCTCAGTCTTTTCCGCTGGCTCACCCGAATAACCACAGGACTGGTCATGTTCGCGCTTGCGGCCTCCATTCTGCTGTACTGGTTTTTTTCGAGATCAATTCCCGACTACACCCACAATTTCAGGGTCGCCGGTATAAGTGCGCCAGTCGAAATTGTGCGCGATAACGCAAATGTGCCGCATATTTTCGGCCAATCAGACACAGACGTCTACTTCGGACTTGGGTTAGCCCACGCACAAGATCGCTTGTGGCAAATGCTGCTCTTAAGACGCACCGCACAGGGGCGCCTAAGCGAGTTGTTCGGGCAAAAAACCGTCAGAACAGATCGGCTTTTGCGCAGGCTTGATCTTTATCCTTTGGCCGTGAAGTCCGTCGCGGCACAAGACGCATATACAACCGCGGCCCTTCAATCTTATGCATCGGGCGTCAACGCCTGGCTGCGCCAGGTCAATGAGGGCGCACTTGGTCGAGGTGCCCCGGAATTCTGGCTGTTCGAGCCAAGCATCGCCTTATGGCAGCCCGCCGACAGCCTTGCGATTGGCAAGCTGATGGCTCTCTCGCTGACCGACCATGTCCAGCGCGAAGTGTTGCGCGCGCGCATTTCCCGTATCCTGTCCGATGAGAGGCTTTCAGATATTCTGCCCGACACGCCGGGACAGGCCCTCGCGTCTCTGCCCGAATACGCCTCCCTTTTTGACGCGCCTCTTCCAAGTTTTGCCCACCTGAAAAATCAGCCACACGACCCAATGTCACCCGTGAAAGCCAGAGGATTGGCAGGGGCGTCAAACGCATGGGCCGCAACTCCCGCGCGTTCGGCCGCTGGCAGCACCCTTCTGGCAAACGACCCCCACATGGAACTCACAGCACCCACGATCTGGTATCTTGCGCGCATGGAGCTGGAAACCGGAGGCGTCATCGGCGGCACATTTCCGGGAAGCCCGGCGGTTGTTGTCGGGCGCTCAGATGCGCTTGGGTGGGGGCTAACCAATTCTTACGCAGACGACCAGGACGTCTTCATCGAAAAAGTGAACCCCGACAATCCGGAACAAGTCCTGACACCGGAGGGCTGGAAAACGCTTCAATCACGCCAGTCGATCGTCAACATCAACGACGCGGAACCCATCAGGCTTACCCTTCGATGGTCCCAAAACGGACCCATCCTTGAGGGAAGCCAGTACGGATTGGCCGCCATCACGCCGGCGGGTCACGTCGCATCAGTGGCATGGACAGCGCTCAGCGGGGAAGACACCTCTATTCAGGCGCTCTTGAAAATAATGCGCGCTCAAGACCTTGATGCAGCCATTTCCGCAGGCGAAGACTTCGTTGCGACGTCCCAAAACCTGACCGTCGTCGACCGCGAAAGTGCGGCGATGAAAGTGATCGGGAAACTTCCACGCCGCGCCGCACGCCACCAGACCCAAGGCCGTATGCCGGCCCCCGGCTGGCTGGCCGAGAACCGCTGGCAAGGCACGATGTCTTATGCCGCAAATCCAGAGTTTCGCACGCCCGATGGCGGTATTGTTGGCAATACGAACAACAAATCCATCGATCGGCCCTTCCCGCTTCATGTTAGTTTTGACTGGGGCGACACGCAGCGCGTTCAACGATGGCAGCGCCTGATGCAAACCCGCGAAGTCCACACCCGCGAAAGCTTTATCGAGGCGCAACTTGATACGGTTTCGGTCACTGCACGCACCCTGCTGCCGCTTGTTGCACGCGATTTGTGGTTCACCGGAGAAGCCGCCGTCGACGGCACACCCGAACGCCAAAGGCGCCGCGCCCTTGATCTTTTGGCGGAATGGAACGGCGAGATGAACGAGCATCTTCCCGAGCCTCTGATCTACGCGGCCTGGATGCGTGCCTTGCAAGATCGCCTGATCCGCGATGAGCTTGGTCCTCTGACGGAGCAGTTCCAGCGCCCCGAACCGATCTTCTTGGAACGGGTCTACCGCGATATCGACGGTGCTTCCGCATGGTGTGACGTCATCCAAAGCGCGCCAATTGAGTCCTGCTCAAATCTTTCCCGGCTTGCTCTCGATGATGCAATCTTGTGGATCGAAGAACGCTATGGCCCGGCTTTGGAAAGCCTGCGTTGGGGGGATGCCCACGAGGCGACCCATAACCATACGGTGCTTGGGGATGTCGGGTGGATTGCGTGGCTGGTAAACATTCGCCAGTCCACCAGCGGCGGCGATCAAACGCTTCATCGGGGGCAGACCCGCGGCAGTGGCCCCGATCCGTTTCAGAACATTCACGGCGCGGGTTATCGCGGCGTTTACGATTTCGCCGACCCCGACAGCTCAGTTTTCATTATTTCCACCGGGCAATCGGGCCACCCGCTTAGCCGCCACTATGACGATTTAGGCGAGCTTTGGCGGCGCGGTGAATACATTCCGATGACCCTGAACCAAGACCTCGCCCGCGCCGGTGCCGTCGGCATCACCCGGCTTACTCCGGCCAATTAACGCCGTCTTTTTGCTTCTTGCCCGACAAAAAAACGCGTTAAGATTACTATAAGCAAAAGGAGCACACCATGCCGCTTTTGCTCTGGCCGCGAGGCGATAGCAGCAGCAGTGCAGGAAACGCGTCACTTAACGCGTCCAATACAAATAAGCAGCCAACCTCACTGCTTACGTTCAGCGCCGATACTAACAATGATGGCACCGATGACGGCGGCCTGAAGCTTGATTTCACGCTGGATGGCAGCAATGATCCGGACACTGTGATTTATTTCGACACCAACGGCGACGGCGCTTTGGATTCCGGGCCGATCAGTTTCATGATGGACTTTGGTGGAACGCTTCCTTCCACAAATAAACTCAATGGTTTGGCCCCGAATAATACCGACATTCGCGGCGAAGAGGTCGTGATCCTCACCCTGGTTGACGGAACGCGGCTTTTCTTCCTGCGAGGTTTTTTCTTTGATCCCGATGGCCCGAATGCCGCAACCAAGTCACAAGACACATTCGACATAATGGACGACTTCCCGAATGGCGCACACAATTTGGGTAACCTCTTCGTCTGCCACGTCTCAGGAACGCAGAACTACCCCCTAACCGCGGCGTCCCAGTGGAAACCCTGAAAGTCGGAGACCTGATCGTATCGGAGGACGGGGCCGCAAAGCCGGTCCTTTTTATCGGATGCCAAACCTTCAATGCCCAATCGATCAGGGCTTTTACCCAATTGTGCCCCGTCACAATCGCCAAGGGCACCACTGCCACGTCCACACCGTTGCACGATCTGCACGCTTCTCCCCAACATCACATTCCGGTCCGAGCCCCCGAACTGCAAACGCTCTGCGGGTTTGACGCGGCCTTCGTCGCCGCCCGCGACATGCCCTACGCCCGTCCAGGCTCCGCCACCGAAACCACCTATGTCAACTTGGTATGCGCGCCCCATACATGCATCCGTGCGAATGGATGCGAAAGCGAGACCCTATTTCCCGGCGATACCGCGCTTTTATCAATGTCACTGGATGATCGCCGCGATATTCGCGCGGCCCTAGACGCCGGCTTAACCCAGAAAACCGCATATCCTTGCCTTACAGCGCAAGAAGCAGCGGTTTGCCGTTCAGCCATTCAAAGCCGGGAAAAGCGGGCTGCCTGAACTGACGTCCAATTCACGGTAAGTTCGACGCCGTCTTCCGAACGAGTTTCGGACAAAACGATCCCCTGCTCATAGGCCCAGGCACGTTTCTTGCCGTCCGCGTGATCAATCTCAACCGTCGCGACCTGACGATCCAGATCAAGCTTTTCGGTGACGGCCAGAACAAACTCCTCAACACCCGCTCCAGTCAGCGCCGAGATCGCCTGGATGTCGTCCTTGCGCAACGCTTCCGCCTCGCGCGCCGCGCGGGCTTCGTCGTCCAACACGTCAATCTTGTTCCAAATCTCGATCTGAGGGGTCGCCTCCTGGACACCGAGATCATTCAGAATACCCAAGACATTCGCCGATTGATCATCCGTCTCGGGATGTGAAATATCGCGCACGTGCAAAATCAGATCGGCCTCAAGCACCTCTTCTAAGGTCGCGCGAAAGGCGGCGACCAACTGTGTCGGCAGATCCGAAATGAAGCCAACCGTGTCCGACAAGATCACTTCTCGCCCGGTGGACAATTTGATCGCCCGCATCGTCGGATCAAGAGTGGCAAATAACATGTCCTTGGCCACCACGTCCGCGCCCGTCAAACGATTGAACAGCGTCGATTTCCCAGAGTTTGTGTAGCCAACCAACGCCACCACGGGAAACGGCACTTTCGCGCGCGCCGCACGGTGTAAGGTGCGCGTTTTCACAACTTTTTCCAACTGACGCTTCAACCGCGACAGCTGTTCGTCAATGGCGCGCCGGTCCGCCTCAATCTGAGTTTCACCGGGCCCACCCACAAAGCCCAAACCTCCGCGCTGCCGTTCAAGGTGAGTCCACGCTCGCACAAGACGGGTCCGCTGATACGTGAGCGCCGCCATTTCGACCTGCAAAACGCCTTCCCGCGTTGCGGCACGATCCGAGAAAATTTCTAGGATCAGTCCGGTGCGGTCCAAAAGCTTGGTTTTCCACTCGCGCTCAAGATTGCGTTGCTGCACCGGTGTGAGCTGACCATCGATAAGAACCAAGCCGATGTCATCGGCTTTGATCCTTTGACCCAGCTCTTCCACCTTGCCCGAGCCAAACAAAGTTCCAGGTGTTGGTTTCGGCAATCTGATGGAGTCCGCGCCGACAACCTCAATTCCGGGCAAAGCAACTGCAAGCGAAACAGCCTCATTAAGCGCAAACGTCGCGTCGCGCCGATTCCTGTCGCTCGTTATGTCGGGGTGCAGAACAAGGGCGCGTGTCGCCCTCGCTTCTGTCTCACCCACGCTTATTCTTCGCCGTCATACAGGCTAATTGGCTGTGCGGGCATAATCGTGGAGATTGCGTGTTTATATACAAGCTGGGACTGACCATCCCGGCGCAGTAAAACACAAAAGTTATCAAACCATGTAATCACGCCCTGAAGTTTGACGCCATTGATAAGAAAGATGGTAACCGGAACCTTGGTCTTTCTGACATGGTTCAGAAATGCATCCTGCAAATTCTGTCTATCCGAAGCCATGAGATTTATTGCCTTTTTTCTTGCAAACGTTCGAGCGCCATCGAGACGCCAAGTTAGAGAACCCACTATGGATCGCATCCAAAAGACTTGCTAGCCCAAAAGAATATTTCGAACCGCCTAAATTCTAAGCAGGGTTAACGCCAGAATTCCGGGTTCAACAGGGCGATAATTGCCAGGGTCTCCAAGCGGCCAAGCACCATGGCTGCCGCTATAATGGCCTTGGCGCCAGGGGCTAATGCGATCAGATCAATCGGCTTGTCGGCGGCAACATCGACCAATGGTCCGGTTGTGGACAGACCTGCGATCGTCAACACAAGAGCTTCTTCAAACGTGAGACCGAAAAACGCCAGGGCCGTCGATATCGTGGCGATCGACAACGCGAATAGCATGAAAAACACCCAAGCCACATAGGCGCCCTCCCGTCGAAAACGACGTGCGACCTGCCCCGAACCGCCAACCGAAGACGGTGAGACCAGCTTATCCATCTCGCGTTGGCCGTGCTTCACAAGGGCATAAACCCGAAGAAGCTTTACGCCGCCCGCAGTCGTCGCAACGCCGCCGCCGAAAACCGCCAGCCCCATAAGCACAAGTCCAGCCGCGTCCAGCCCCGACCAGGCGCGGGCCTCACCCCAAGCCGAGCTTTCAAATCCCGTGGTCGTCAGGAATGACGCCACGGTGAACACCGCGCCCCAAATCCCGACGATCCCTTCAATTACCGTCACGTCCGAGCCGTCTTCGATCGTCGCCAGCCAATGACGCAAAAATAAAAGTGCGGGCAAAATAGCAATCAGTGAAATCCCCAGCCGCAGTTCAGGATCCCGGATCAACGCGGGCCAGCCATCCTGCCTGCCATCCGAGGTAAATGTCAGGCGCGACAGGGCGAACACCAGAAATATTAAAATCAGAAATTCACCGCCATATCCCGAAGTTGCCCCCGCGACGCCCCCCTCAATGGGTGAAATACCGGACGTCGACAGCGTCGCCATCGCGTGGCAGATCGCCACGAGCGGCGTATCTCCGGCAAGCATCAAAGCCACCCAAAGAACGGCCGTCAGCCCGCCATAGATCGGCGCAAGGCGCGCGGCAAACCGCGCCAGACGCTCCGAGGATCCTCCGATATGATCAAGGCGAACCACTCCGCCCTTCTGATCCCGACTAGATTCAGTCGCCGCAACAACTTCGAAACCGGCCAGGTTCAGTGGTGCGAAAACTGCAATTGCTGCGACCCACATGAAAAATCCACCAAGCCAGCCGACCAATGCACGCCAAAGGTGGACACTTGGCGGCAAGCGATCAGCCTCAAACAGCGTCAAACCCGTCGTGGTCAAGCTCGACACCATTTCGATGTAAGCATTGCCAAAAGTCGTATCCGTCACAACCTCGCTGAACGGCACCGCCAACATCGCAGGCAACGCCGCGAAAAGTGCGAATAGCGAGATCAGATGGCTGCGTCCTTGCCGTCGAATATTGTAGTTCGATGTGCCCAAGGCAATCATCGTAAACAGGAACAAAAACATGACGCAGGAATATAAAAATGCCCGCGCCGTCACCAGATCACGGGTCACATAGGCATGAACCGCGGGCACCAACATCGCCAAAGCGCCCAAGCCAACCAACAGGACGATCAGCGGCAATCGCGTTGCCCAAAGCATCAGAAGAAGTCGATCGAGACCTGAAACAGCCGCTCGACCTCCGGAACGTCAGACGCCATCGTAAAGACCACAATCACATCGCCTTCTTCGATCCGCGTGGTTCCGGTGGGCTTCACGACCTTTTCGCCTTTCATTACGGCCCCAACCAATACACCTTCGGGAAAGTCGATCTCGCGAATTAGTTTTCCCGACAAAGGGGATGTCGTCAAAATTTGAGCTTCGATCACTTCGGCTTCAGCGTCTCCGATGGAATATACGCCGCGCACCCGGCCATGCCGGATGTGACGCAGGATCGAGGATACGGTCGTGCCGCGCGGGTTGATGTAGGCATCAATATGCAAGGGATCCATCAAAGGCAAAAGCGTCGGATCGTTGACCAGCGCAATCGTCAAAGGGCACCCAGCTTGCTTGGCACGCACCGATGCCAGAAGATTGGTCTTATCGTCGTCCGTAACTGCCAGCACAGCGTCCGCCCGCCCTACGCCAGCCTCTTCCAACAGCTCGGTGCTTAGACCGTCGCCGTTTAGAACAATCGTCCGCTCCAAAGCGTCTGCGGCCCGTTCCGCGCAGTCGCGGTCGCGCTCAATGATCTTGACACGAAGCCGCTCGGCCCGGCCTTCAAGCGCGCTGGCAACAGCAAGCCCAACATTCCCGCCCCCGATGATCACGATCCGTTCCTGCCGGCGCACGACCTTGCCAAATATCTCGAACGTCCGCTTCACGTCCTGGACATGACTGATTACGTATATCTGGTCATGAGCAAAAAGCTGATCGCCGGGTTCAGGGGCAAACAAGCGGCCGTTGCGGCGCACACCTACGACAATCGCCCGCAGCGTTGAAAACAAATCCGTCAATTGTCGCAAGGGCGTGTCCAGCACCGGACAATCTTCGTCCAGCAAAATCCCAAGAAGCTGCGCCTTGCCGTCGAGAAACAACTCGGTGTCAAACGCAGCAGGCGCCGAAAGCCGCCGCAATGCCGCCTCAGCAACCTCACGCTCGGGACTTATAACCACATCAATCGGCATGTGATCGCGCCGGTACAGATCAGAGTAAATCGCTGTCAGATAGCTTTGAGCCCGCAGCCGCGCGATTTTGCGCGGCACATCAAACACTGAATGAGCTACCTGGCAGGTCACCATATTGACCTCATCAGAGTGCGTCGCAGCAATGATCATATCCGCATCGCGCGCCCCCGCCCGCTCAAGAATATCCGGATAACTCGCGTGTCCGGCAATACCCTGCACATCCAGTGCATCCGTGACGCGGCGCACAAGATCAGCATTGTAGTCGACGACCGTCACGTCATTGCGCTCACCAGACAGATGGCGTGCAATTTGCCAGCCAACCTGACCCGCTCCGCAGATGATAACCTTCATATCTGCCCCTCGGCCGACGTTGTGGCGATCTTGGTGACACGGTGTTGCCCCGCAATCAAGAGATCGCCTTGTACAATGAAACCGCTCATTTCAGCGCGCGCTGCCTGAATGGATCACGCGTCCTCTTCCGCGTCTTCGACGACAGTCGCAAACCGAGCCCCTGCGCGGTTCGACGTGACCACATTCAAGGACTTCAATTTACGGTGTAACGCCGAACGCTCCATGCCGACGAAACCTGCAGTACGGCTGATGTTGCCGCCGAACCGGTTGATCTGCGTAAGAAGATACTCCCGCTCGAACATCTCGCGCGCTTCCCGCAGAGGCAAGGTCGCTAGACTGCCCGAAAGCACAACGCGGTTCTCGTCGGTTTCTTCAACTTCATTGCTGGTTCCGGGAATTTCGGACGCAGAAATATCGCCCTTGTCAGACCCAAGGATCAGCACGCGCTCGATAACATTCTTCAACTGCCGAACATTTCCAGGCCACGAAATCGTCTGAAGCATTGCAATCGCATCGTCAGACAGCGCACGCAGTGGCATCCCTTGCGACTTGTTGAAACTCGCGATGAAGAAATTCGCCAATTCCGGGATATCCTCACGGCGCTCAGCAAGCGATGGCACATCAATCGGCACGACGTTCAGACGATGGAACAACTCTTGACGGAACGTGCCGTTTTCGACCTCACCCTCAAGGCTGCGCGTTGTCGACGAAATCACCCGCAAATCAACCCGCACCAAGTCACCGCCACCGACGCGCTGAAATTTTTGCTCGGTCAGGACTCGCAGGATCTTCGACTGCGTCCCAAGCGGCATATCCGCAATCTCATCAAAGAAGATGATACCGCCGTGCGCTTGCTCCAAAAGACCGGGCTCAATTCCACGGCCGGTGCCTTCACGGCCAAACAGAACTTCTTCCATCCGGTCGGGTTCGATCGAAGCCGAATTGACCGTCACAAACGGCCCCTCGGCGCGGTTGGAATTGGCATGAATGAACCGCGCTGCAATCTCTTTGCCAGCCCCCGCAGGCCCCGTCAGCATCACTCGTCCGTTGGACTTAGTGACCTTGTCCAACTGCGCTTTCAAAGTGCGATAAGACTGACTTGAGCCGACCATATCTGTGGTTGTGACGTCCTTGCGGCGCAGGTCAGTATTTTCACGTCTCAGACGTGATGTCTCCATTGCGCGCGTTACGACCACCATCAACTGATCGATATTAAAGGGCTTTTCGATGAAGTCGTATGCCCCCTGCTTGATCGCCGCGACGGCAATCTCGATGTTTCCATGACCCGAAATGATGATCACCGGCACATCCGGGTTGTCGCGCCGCACCGCTTTCAGGATATCAATCCCGTCCATCTCGCTGTCCTTCAGCCAGATATCGAGCACCATCAACGACGGTGCTTCCTTGTTCATTTCTGACATCGCCTCCTCCGATGTCCCCGCAAGCCGCGTCGTAAAGCCTTCGTCTTTCAGGATATCGGAAATCAACTCGCGAATATCACGCTCGTCATCCACTATGAGAATATCGCCCATCAATGCCTCCTTGATTTTATCATTCAGCGACCGCCAGGTCGCCGGCTTTTTCCTGCGCTGCCGAAAGCGGCAACACGATTTTTGCAGCCGCGCCGATCTGGCCCGACTGGTCCAACGAAGCCGCGTCAACCAATGCCAACGTGCCTCCATGTTCTTCGATAATCTTCTTCACAATCGGCAACCCAAGCCCGGTGCCTTTCTCGCGCGTCGTCGCATAAGGCTCAAACAAAAAGGAGCGATCGTCGGGAAGTCCGATACCGTTGTCGCTGATCGTGATATGAGCAGCTCCATCCCTGACCTCCATCTCCAGATGAACCCGCCCTTGAAATCCATCAGGGAAACCCTTCTTTTCTCCAAGCGTTTCAATTGCTTCACCGGCATTCTTAATAATGTTTGTCAATGCCTGCCCGATCATTGTCGAATCCAAATCGGCAAGGACCGGCGCGTCAGGAAGATCAGACGTCAAAGACACGCCTTCAATTGCGTCCTCCTGCAGCAACATGGCGTCCGCGACGAGTTTCCTCAGGTCATGGATCGACTTTTCAGGCTCCGGCATCCGCGCAAATTTCGAGAACTCATCCACAATCCGGCGCAGATCATTCGTCTGACGCACAATCACGTCGGTCAAATTCTCAAGCAGCGCCGCGTCTTCACCGGCGCTTGGGACGAACTTTCGACGAATACGTTCGGCCGACAGTTGTATTGGCGTCAACGGGTTCTTGATCTCATGCGCAATCCGACGCGCCACATCCCCCCAAGCCGCCATGCGCTGCGCGGTAACAAGATCGGTGACATCGTCAAAGGCGATCACGTATCCGGCGTCTTCGCTCTCGGTGGTACGTCGTTCGGCGATGCGGACAAGCAGCGTTTCAGCGACGCCCCTCCGTGATATGCGTACTTCTTCCTGTGCGGTTTCGCGGCCACTGGCGCGCAGCTCTTCCAGCAAAGACACAAACTCTGGCACAATCACATGCAAAGGCGCCTCAATTTCGGTGGGTGCGTCCGTGCGCAGGATGCGTTCCGCTGAACGGTTAATGAAGCTAACGCGCCCTTCCGCATCCAGCCCGATCACGCCTGCAGTCACTGACGAAAGCACGGAGTCAAACAGGCGGCGTCGCTCCTCAATCTGACGGTTCGTGTTTAGCAAAGCGTCGCGTTGTCCCTTCAGTTGACGTGTCATCTGGTTGAATAAGCGCCCCACCATGGCGATCTCATCTTCGCCCTGTTCCTCGGGAATCTGAACATCCAAATCACCCGCACCGACGCGCTGCGCCGCCCCTGCAAGCCGCCCGACGGGTCGCGATAATCGTTCTGCAAACCACAACCCCAGCCAGATTGCCGCCAGAATCAGAATCACCGCAAATCCAAGATACAAAAGGCCAAACTCAAAGACGACACGCCCGCGCTCGGCCTCAAGCTGCGTATAAAGTTGCGCTGTTTCCTCGGCTTCATCCAAAAGCCCAAGAATGCGGCCATCCACATCCCGGCTGACGTAAAGATAGCGGTCCGGGAACGCAGTAAGACGCAAAAGGGCGCGGAACTCGTTCGTCGCCAAATCCTCGATAATGACCGTCTGCCCATCCCGTGCCGATACTATGTCCAGGCTTGTTGGCTCCTCAAAGTCAAAAAGATACGATCGCTCGCCGCGGGTGCGGATATCGCCTGTACCATCAATGACAAAGGCCTCCCGCAAGCCTCTCTGGATTTGCCCCTGCCCTTGCCCAAGAAGCTGGCGCAACTCTGCATCAGACACAAAGACCGAGCGTGTCCGCGCCGCGTTCAGGAAGCGCGCCAAAACATTTGCGTCTTCACCAAGATCGCGCCTCTGATCTTCCTGATAGGCCTCCGCCGCCGCCAAGGATGCCCCCACTACGCCCCTAACCCGATCCGAAAACCAGCCCTCAAGGCCGATGTTGATCGTTAAACCGGCGAACACAGCGACTGTTACGGTTGGAATAAGCGCGATGATCGCGAACACGCCGGTCAGGCGCAGGTGCAGGCGAGAACCAGCCGATTTTGCGCGCCGCGCTGCTATCATCGTAGCGATCCGCGAAAAGACCAACGCCGCGACAAGCAGCACATAGACAAGGTCGACTAGCAAAACGAGCCGCAATGAAAGGGCCGAAGACGTGCGGTCTAGCGGCCCCAAAACCATGAAAGTCGCCAGCGCCAGGACCGGGCCCAAAACCACAACGCCAAGGGTCGCCGCATTTTGAACACGTCGCATCCGTCTGAGACGGATCAGTTTTTGCCAAGTTAATGCCCGTGCGCGCCCCGCCACCCGGACCCTCCATATAATGTGCCACGCTGAGTGGCGACCGCTCTATATTGGCGACGCTTTATCCACAGTTACGGATTGGCCACTCTCTGTTGCGGTTTTACATCAATTTGCGCCTCCGTGTCACGCGAATATCGAGGTCTGTGATCTTCTTTCGGAGAGTATTGCGGTTGATGCCAAGTAAATCGGCACATTTCGCCTGATTTCCGCCCGTCGCGTCTAATGCAATCGCGAGCAACGGAAGTTCAACTTCCCGCAGAATCCGCTGGTAAAGACCTGGTGGCGGCAATTGCCCGCCGTGAAGATCAAAATACCGCCGCAGATGCTTTTCGATCGACGCTGAAAGCTTTTCGCTGTTGCCACCTCCGGTCAGCGGCTCAATCGCCGGCTGATTTCCAAGAACAACTTCGACTTCTGCCCGTCCGATCTCCTCTTCGCCACCGGTGATCGACAGACGGCGGATCGTATTCTCTAACTGCCGCACGTTGCCCGGCCAGGAGTAGGCGCGCACAAGCTCCAAACCTTGCGGTGTAAACTTTCGCGATGGCAGACCATCCCGTTCGGCGCGGGCAAAGAAGTGACCTGCAAGAAGCGGAATATCTTCAACCCGTTCGCGCAATGACGGCACCGCAAGTGAAACACCACCAAGCCGGTAATAAAGGTCCGACCGAAACATTCCCTGATCCAGCTTTAACGCTAGGTCCGCCTGACTGGTCGCCATGATCCGGGGGGCATTGTCGGTGAAGCTGTCCAGCATCCGGACAATGCGCGCCTGCGCATCCTCATTCAGATCGCCAACCTCGTCGAACAAAAGAGTGCCATTGCGAACCCGCGAAATCAAAGCCGCAGGCCCCTCCATCTGCGCTAGGTCGCTGCCACTGGCGACAACAAACGGCAACGTACGCCGGTCAGATAAATCATGGATCGCCCGCGCGATCAAAGACTTGCCAGTGCCGCTTTCACCGGTGATCAAAATCGGCAAATCAGCATTCATAACCCGCGCGACCAAGCGATAGATTGCCTGCATCCCAGGCGTGCGCCCAACCAAAGGCAAATCCTCGCCCGTATCGCGGCTGGCCTCGGTGCGCGGCGCTGGTGCGCGCCGCTTTACTTCCAGCGCGCGGGCCGCACGCTTCATCAGATCCGGCAGATCAAACGGTTTCGGCAAATAGTCATAGGCATCGGCTTCCGTCGCCTGAATGGCCGTCATAATCGTGTTTTGAGCAGAAATCACAATGACCGGCAAACCAGGGCGCTGCTCAGCAATCAGCGGCAACTGATCAAGCCCATTGCCATCCGGCATCATCACATCCGAGATTACCAGATCGCCTTTGCCCTCTTCGACCCAGCGCATCAGCGTCACCAAAGACGATGTCGCGTGTACTTTGCAGCCAGCGCGCGTCAAAGCTTGCGTTAGAACGGTTCGTATCGTTCTGTCGTCATCCGCGACCAGAATTGTGCCGTCCATTGGATAGTGCCTCCTACGTATTAAACCCTGTTACCCTTCAGTCTTCTTTCGGCGCAACAGGGAGAGATATTCTAAAAACTGTACGTCCCGGAACGCTGTCGACACTGATCCAGCCATCGTGGTCCGAGATGATTTTGCTCACCAACGCAAGGCCAAGCCCCGTACCGTTCTCACGACTCGAAATGAACGGATCGAACACATCCTGCGCAATCTCTGGTGGCAGGCCAGGCCCGTCATCAATGATCTCCACCTGAAGTGGCAGGGACCCCGTGCCGTCCTTGCGCCGCAGCCGCAGCGACATTTCGTAGAATGTGCGGATACGGATGGTGCCTTTGGTGTCTCCCGCTGCCTCAGCCGCGTTCTTCAAAAGGTTCAGAAAGACCTGAAGCATCTGGTCGCCATCAACATGGGTCGACGGCAGCGACGGATCATAATCCTCGACAATCGACATATGTGCGGCAAACCCAATCATCGCCGACTTGCGGGCGCGGTCCAGAAGATCGTGCACATTCACTGCCCGGCGTTCGGGCGGTCTTAGGTTTCCAAACTGCTCAACTTGCTCCAGCAGCTTCACGATGCGGCGGCTCTCACTGACGATCAGATCGGTCAGCTCAAGATCATCCCCCGCAAGGCCCATGCTCAAAAGCTGCGCAGCACCTGTAATGCCGGCCAGCGGGTTTTTAATCTCGTGGGCAAGCATCTCTGCCATGCCAATCGCCGAATTTGCCGACGATTTGACCGAAAATGACCGCCCTAGGCGATCCGCCAGGCCGCGCGGCTCCATAAGCACCAGCACGAAGCCGGGCATCCCCGTCATCGGAGCAATCTGCACGTTAGAGCGCACAGGCCTCGTGTTCCCTGTCCCGACATCCACGTTGTTCATAAAAAGCGACGACTGATCCTGCCGCACGCGCCGGAACGCATCATCAATCGGGGAATCAATCGCCAAAATGTCGAACAAAGGTGCGCCGCGCACCGACCGCACACTCGCGTTCAAAAAACTTTCAGCTGCCGGGTTCACTTCCGCAATCACATCGCCCGGATCGATCAGGAACGCCGGGATCGGAAGCGATAGCCACAGCATGTCGTGAAACGTGTTCATGCCGCCACCCGCGCGTCCATCGCGTCGGGAATCAACTCGCGCGCACGTTCCACGTCCGACGTCAAAAGTGCTTTTCGCAAGCCGGGGTCAGTGCCCACATGATCCATGTACCAACCCAAGTGTTTACGCACGACACGCCCGCCAAGCTGGGGCCCGTAAAATTCAACCGTGTCCTCAAAATGGCGAAGAACCATCTCTACCAAATCGCGGCCCCGCGGAATATCAGGTGCAATCCCGCGTCCAAGCGCGTGCGCAATTTCGGCAAGCCGCCATGGCGTTCCTTGCGCCCCTCGGCCTACCATCACGCCGTCCGCACCCGACGCCGCAAGGGCTGTTTTGGCGGATGTCAAATCCACGATGTCGCCATTGGCAATCACCGGGATCGACACAGCATCCTTCACCGCCCGGATCGCTGCCCAATCGGCGCGGCCTTTGTAAAACTGACAGCGTGTACGCCCGTGGATCGTCAGCATCTGCACGCCCGCCGCCTCGGCACGACGGGCAATGAAGGGTGCATTCAGACAATCGTCGTCCCAGCCAAGCCGCATTTTAAGTGTCACCGGCACTGCGACCGCGCCTACGACTGCTTCGATCAGAGACAACGCATGGTCCGGGGTCTTCATCAAAGCCGATCCCGACAAACCGCCCGTCACCTTCTTCGCGGGGCAGCCCATATTGATATCGATGATCTTCGCGCCGTTTGCCTCAACCATCCTTGCGGCCTCTGCGATCCAATACACATCGCGCCCTGCGAGCTGCACCGAGGTCGCCTGCTCGCCAAACCCAAGCTCGGCTTTCTCCCGAACGCCAGGCTTTGCCTGAACCATCTCTTGACTGGCCACCATCTCGCTCACAACAAGGCCCGCGCCAAAAGACGCAACCAGCCGGCGAAACGGCAAGTCGGTGATACCAGCCATAGGGGCTAAAAACACAGGCGGGTCGAGTGATAGGGAGCCAACGGCAATTGTCATGCTTATTCCTTGAGCAATGAGTTGTTAGATAGGCCAATTCAAAGGTAGATCCAATTTTTCGAAGGCGAAAAGCCTCGCTAATCGGCATATGCCTATTTTTTGGGCATCTATCCGGGCGAATGCGACCATTGTCACTGGCATCGCCATTGCCTAGACGAATGGAATGACACGAGAGACCCAAAATTGAGCGTTGGAGCCGTCATCGTTGCCGCCGGTCGGGGGACCCGCGCAGGCGGGGGACTTCCCAAACAATGGCGTCCTTTAGCAGGCGCAACGGTGGCGAGCCACACGCTTGCCGCCTTCACCTCACACCCGCTCATCGACAGCATCGTGATTGTGGTGCACCCAGACGACATCGCAACCGACCTCTGGCCCGCAGACACCGGCGGTGCCATCGTGGCCGGAGGCGAAACGCGCACGGCCTCCGTGCGCGCAGGCCTCGCGGCTCTTGCGGGTCGCGTCGATCACGTCCTGATCCACGACGTTGCGCGCCCTCTCATTTCGCATGCTGTCATCGACCGAGTGATTGCTGCGCTTAAAAGTAGTGATGCAGCTGCGCCCGCCATAGCCGTCACCGATGCGCTTTGGCACGGCAAGGACAACACCGTCGTGGGTACTCAGGACCGCACCGGAGTTTACCGCGCACAAACCCCGCAAGGCTTTGATCTTGCAAAGATCATCGCAGCCCACGAAACCGCAAACGCCGACGCAGCGGACGACGTTGAGATTGCACGCCTCGCCGGCATCACAGTGACAATCGTCGAGGGTGACCCTGCCAACGTTAAAATCACGGGCCCGGAAGACTTCAACCGCGCGGAACGCCTCCTGCAAGAAAGGTCCGAAACTCCCATGGATATTCGCGTCGGCAACGGCTTTGACGTCCACCGCTTCGGTTCCGGAGATCACGTGATCCTTTGTGGCGTCACCATTCCCCATTCTCGCGGCCTGCAAGGTCACTCCGACGCGGACGTCGGCCTCCACACGATCACCGACGCCATTTACGGCGCGCTCAGCGAAGGCGACATTGGCCGCCACTTCCCGCCAACCGATCCGCAATGGAAAGGGGCCGCTTCCGGGACTTTCCTCACCCACGCCGCAGACCTTGCAGCGTCCCGAGGTTTCCGAATTTCAAACATCGACTGTACGCTGATCTGCGAATTTCCTAAAATCGCCCCACACGCAGCCGATATGCAAAAAGAAGTTGCTCGCATCACAAATACCGAACCCAGTCGCATCAGCGTAAAAGCGACAACGTCAGAAAAACTTGGCTTCCCTGGCCGTGGTGAAGGGATCGCTTGCATGGCGACCGTCACCCTGATCGCGCCATGAACCGGCTCGCACTCAGCTTCTTTGGCGCCGGCTACATCCGTCCCGCACCCGGCACATGGGGCTCGCTCGCAGCCCTCCCGGCGGCGTGGCTTATCTATATGGCCGTCGGCCCCGTCGGCTTGGTGGTCGGAGCAGTCCTTCTCTATGCTTTGGGAATCTACGTTATAAACGCCGAACTTAAAGGCCAGGACGACCATGATCCATCGTGGGTCGTTATCGACGAAGTCGTCGGCCAGTGGATCGCGCTTTTGCCGGTCGCGTTCGGCGCATATCGCACAGGCATCAGCCCCCTCTTGCTTTGGCCCGGGATTGTTTCCGCTTTTTTGCTGTTTCGTCTCTTCGATATCTGGAAGCCATGGATTATCGGCAAAATCGACGCGCGCGGCGACGCTATAGGCGTAATGCTTGACGACGTGTTGGCAGGCATCTTCGCTGCAATTGTGGTTATAGGGCTCGCAGCCCTCATCCACACAGGCATTCTCGGCGATATTCCGGATCAAGAATGAAACCGGCAAACCTCATAGACCTCGCTCGCCGCAAGGGCGCAGTGATCGCCACTGCAGAAAGCTGCACCGGCGGTCTGATCTCGGGAGCCATCACCGAAATCCCCGGCTCATCGGATGTGTTTGATCGCGGTTTCGTCACCTATTCCAATGCCGCAAAAATCGAAATGCTGGGCGTTGACCCCGATACCATCAAAACATTCGGAGCCGTCAGCGAAGAAGTCGCCCAAGCGATGGCATCCGGCGCGCTACGCCACTCTGATGCGACACTCACGGTCTCTGTAACCGGCCTCGCGGGGCCCGGCGGATCAGACTACAAACCCGAAGGACGCGTGTGTTTTGCTATTGCGCAAAACGGCACAGCGCCTCACGTGGAAACCATTGACTTCGGTCCGCTCGGACGCGCCAAAGTGCGACAGTCAACGGTGAGCCACGCCCTGAACCTCCTCTCAGCCGCACTTTCCTAAAGCGCCTGCTTTTTGTGCATAGCCACCCAAAAACCGCCCAATCTGCCATCGCTTGACGTCTCGCATAAGAAATGAACGCAACTTAACCCATTTGCCGCTTTTATTTGCACGCCCATCACTGTTCCTCACCCAAAACGCATATCGGAGGGACAGATCATGGTCGGAGCCGACACCGCCTGGATAATCGTAGCCACAGCACTTGTGCTGTTCATGACATTGCCGGGCCTCGCCCTCTTTTACGGCGGCCTTGTGCGGGCGCGAAACGTACTCAGCGTCTTCATGCATTGTTACACCATCGCCTGTGCGATGTCGGTGGCATGGCTCGCTTTCGGCTACACCATCGCCTTTGGTCCTGGCGGCTCTGGACTTTGGGGCGGCCTCGACAAGATGTTCCTGAATGGCGTCACGGCCGACAGCCTCGCCGGCACCTTGCCCGAAGTGCTCTTCTTTGCCTTCCAGATGACCTTCGCCATTATAACCCCTGCCCTCATCGTCGGCGCCTACGTCGAACGCGCGAACTTCGCCTTTGTCGTCACCTTTTCCACGCTCTGGATGCTCCTGTGCTATGCGCCGGTCGTTCACTGGATATGGGGTGGCGGAATACTGTCCGACGGCGGCATTTTCGGCGAAACCGGGGTGCGCGACTTTGCAGGCGGCATCGTGGTCCATGAAACTGCAGGCCTCGCCGCGCTTGTGATCGCCGTGTTCCTCGGCGCGCGCGCCAACCAGACAACACCGCCCCATAATCCTGGCTTCGTCATGATCGGCGCGGCCATGCTTTGGGTCGGATGGTTTGGCTTTAACGGAGGCTCGCAACTTGCTGCTGACGGAGGCGCTGCAATGGCGCTGACAGTGACCCATATCTCTGCCGCAACAGCCTCCTTGACCTGGGCGCTTTGGGAGCGGATCAAATACGGAAAATCCTCCATGGTCGGCCTTGTGACCGGCACCATCGCAGGCCTCGCCTCGATCACCCCCGCCAGCGGCTTTGTGGGCCCGATCGAGGCCCTGATAATAGGCGCAATTGCGGGCATATTGTGCCAAGAGGCTGTCAAACTCATCCGCAACAAGTTGAAAATCGACGACACGCTCGATGTATTCGCAGTCCACGGCGTCGGCGGCATCTTCGGCACGATCATGATCGCCGTTCTCGGCCAAGGCACATGGGCCGCACAGCTTGGCGGCATCACAATTGTCGGCATCTACACTGTTGTTGTGACGTCGACCTTGGTCGTCATAGTCAAAGCGATCTTCGCTCTGCGCGTTGACGAAGAAACCGAAACCACAGGCCTGGATCTCGCCCAACACGGCGAGCGCGCCTACGATATGTCGTCGTAAACACGCCAAGGCCGGGGCCTCTGGTCCCGGCCGTTCAAAAGTTTATTCCCCGTACAGATCCTTCGCGCGACGCTCGAACGCACGTACAATCCGCTGCATGGCATCGTCAAAAAACAACGTCGCCGTTGATTGCAAAAATCTGTTGCGGAACGCGAAATCCACGTGAAAAAACACCTCGCACCCATCGTCAGCCTCGGTGAACTTCCAGTTCGAGATCATATGTTCAAATGGCCCGTCCAGGTATTCCGTGTCAATCCAACGGTCCTGCGGCCACAGCACGACACGACTGCCAAATCGTTCGCGAAATACTTTGAACGAGATCACAAGATCGGCCAGCATCACTTCGCTTTCGCCGACTTTCTGTATGGACCGGATCCGCGCAGCGGCCGTCCACGGCAAAAACTCCGGGTACCGCGCAACATCCGCGACAAGGTCATACATTTGTTGAGCCGAATACGGCAGGCGGCGGGTTTCTTCGTGTGTCGGCATCGCTTCGGTCTTTTATTTGGGGTCTTGATTTGGCTTCGGACTGGCCAGAGCTCGCTCCTTAAGTGTAGAGACACCGGGGACAGTCAAGAGGGGATGCGAACGTGACGCAGCAATATGTAATCGACGAAATGATTTCCGCTAAGTCTATCGCCGCCCGGATCGAGGTCCTTGCCAGCGAGATCAAAACCGCCTTCGCTGATACCGATAAGCTGGTTGTGGTCGGCCTTTTGCGGGGCTCGTTCGTCTTTATTGCCGATCTCGTGCGCGAATTGGACTTGAACGTCGAGGTCGACTTTCTCGAAGCCTCGTCCTACGGCGACAGCACTGAAAGCAGCCGTGAAGTTCGCATTCTGAAAGACTTGCGCGGCGAGATAGGTGGTCGCGATGTGCTCGTTGTCGAAGATATCGTCGATACCGGTTTCACGCTAAGCCACGTGACCCAACTTCTGGCCACGCGCGAGCCGAAACGACTTGAAACCATCGCCCTTCTCGACAAGCCATCACGGCGCGAAACCAATATCCGCGCGACCTGGACAGGATTCGAAATTCCTGACGAGTTCGTCGTCGGCTACGGCATCGACTACGCGCAACGGAACCGAAACCTGCCCTATATAGGGAAAGTTCGGTTCACATAAGCAACACTCAGACTGTGTCTGCGACGCATTTAACACATTCTTAACTACGTCAGCCGAAACTTCACCGATATGCCTGACCTCATCAGGCGACTCACCTTAGTGTCTTCTACGGGGAGGGGTATCGTTTAAGGATCGCGTTTTTGCGCCACCCCCTCGCTGTCGCCATTTTGATTTGTCTCTCGACGCCCGGCTTTGCCGAAAGCGTTGACGTGACGATCGAAGATCCGGCGATCCGTCTCGATTTCAAAGCGAATGCTTCCGTCCCCGATGCAACGCTAAAGACAAACTATCGGTTTGGCGGCGCGATCATCGAACCGCACTTGCGCCTTGGCATCTCCACTTATGACGATCGCCGCGCAGCCTACGCAAGCGCCGGGTTCGACCTGCCGTTCGGCGAAGTTGACGTCGGGCGTCCCCGCTCAATTCTTGATGCTGGTCCGCTGCCGACAGGCGCGCCGGGTGTCCCACAGACCCTGCGCCCCCTCGCTGCCGAAGCGGCGCTCAATGAGACGCTTGGCGCCGGGCTCCGAATTGCTGCCACGCAAGGTCCGGTCAGCTTTGGCACGTCTTTCCACAGCATTGAACAATCCAGCCTTTCAATCCTTGGCGTTGCCGGTCGTTACGATTTGCGGCAAATTACTGCCGTCGACAACGCGGCCGTGTATGGCGGCGCAGAATCTGATGGCGACGAACAGCGCTTTCGCCTTGGCACGGAAATGACCCGCGGCATCGCCACAGCCGGCGTCGATCTTTTTCGCACGAGTGAAGACGAGGGCCGTACCCTCAGCCAAGTCTATCTTGGTCTTGCGGTCACGCCAAGCGTATCGCTCGGCATTTCCGGCCTGCGCGATACGCTGGACGCCACCGTCACCCGATTTGGACTTGGTGCCTCTGTGGCCACCGAAGGCGGCGCTTTTTTCCAGGGCGGCGTGGATGGCGTAACAAGCGAGGATCCGGCGTTCGGCCTGTCTGTCGGCTTCGAGTTCTAAGTCAATTGCCCGCCCCTTGCCCGCAACATCAAATCATTGTGCGCCAAAGCGCAGACAATCCGCACAATTCGCGAGTTTCCTTTTTATCGCACCACACTACCTTTTAGCCAACAAACCGTTTTTCGGAGACATGTCCAAATGAAATTTCTTCTTACTCTGGCGCTTTCAGCAACAATCGCCGCAACCGCATGCACTGCATTTGCAGGTGGACACGACGGCAACCCTGCTGTGACGGCGCGCAAAGCCCATATGCAGATTTACCAACACAACCTGACAATCCTTGGCAACATGGTCCGTGGCAATGCCGACTATGACGCCGCAGCAGCGCAGGCAGCCGCCGACAATATGGTTATTCTTACCACGTTGAACCAATCCACATATTGGATTCCCGGCACCACCAATGCCGAACTTGGCGACGAGACCCGCACTCTGCCTGCAATTTTCGAATCTGGCTCGACCGCCCGCGAAATCGGGGGGCAGCTTGCTGCTGCGACGGTCGCACTTGCAGCCGTTGCAAGCGACGGCGTTGAGGCCATCGGCCCGGCACTTGGACCTGTCGGCGCAAGCTGTACGGCATGTCATCGACCCTACCGCATCTCACGCAACTAAAGACGTGATAACGTCTGGGGTGCGTGTTCGCGCGGGCCTCACAGCCAGTTAGGGTGACGACCATGAGACGTCTTTTGATCATCACCGCCTTTGGCGCAATTGCGACGCTGGCGGGCGGCCTATGGGTCACGCGGCCTCTTACTGTGGAAGCGGACACGGTTTCGGCCATAGAAGGCAACGCAGCCGCTGGTGAAATGGTGTTTGCACTTGGCTCATGTGCCTCGTGCCACACCTCACCAGATGGCGACAAAGCTGTTCTGGCTGGGGGGCGTGAATTCACCACAGATTTTGGAACCTTTGTCGCCCCGAACATCTCGCCAGATATGCTAAATGGCATCGGCAATTGGTCACAGGTCGATTTCTTCAACGCTTTGCGCCAAGGCACGTCGCCAGACGGAAAACACTATTTCCCGGCGTTTCCTTACGCATCCTATGCGCGGATGACCGACACTGATGTCGCAAACCTATGGGCCTACATCGCCACATTGCCCAGCTCGGATCAGCCGAGCCAATCGCATCGCCTGACTTTCCCCTTCAACATGCGTGCCGGAGTTGGTGTCTGGAAAGCACTCTATTTCCGCACAGCCTTTGTTCAACCCGCCAGAGACACCGAACGCGGCCGCTACCTCGCCGAAGCGATCGGCCATTGCGCCGAATGCCATACACCGCGCACAGCGCTGGGCGGACTGCAAAACAACCGCTGGATGGCAGGCGCCCCGGACCCAAGCGGCAAAGGTAAAACCCCGGGACTTTCGCCCGCACAACTGAAATGGTCAGCGGATGACATCGCCTATTATCTGGAAACCGGACTCACCCCAGATTTTGACAGCGCAGGCGGTGGTATGGCTGCCGTGATCGAAGGCACATCAAAACTGCCGCCGGAAGACCGCGCCGCAATTGCCGCCTACATCAAAGCCTTACCTGCCACCGAATAATCGGCAGTTCGGCAGGCTCAGACAGCCCCAAGTTTCCTAAGGCGCGCTTCGCGCAGCCGCGCAAAATCGTCGCCCGCATGATAGGAAGACCGCGTCAAAGGTGTCGCTGAAACCATCAAGAAGCCCTTGCCGTACGCTGCCGTCTCAAAGGCCGCGAACTCTTCTGGGGTCACAAAGCGATCAACCGCATGGTGCTTTGGTGTCGGCTGCAAGTACTGGCCTATCGTCAGAAAATCGATGTCTGCGGCGCGCATATCATCCATCACGGCATGAACCGCCTTCTTGTCCTCGCCTAAACCAAGCATGATCCCCGATTTGGTGAACATCGTCGGATCGATCTCCTTCACCCGCTGCAAAAGCCGCAAGGAATGGAAATACCGCGCGCCCGGACGCACCTCGGTGTAAAGTCCCGGTACTGTCTCAAGGTTATGGTTGAACACATCCGGCTTGGCGGCCACGACCACTTCCAAAACCGACGGATCACAACGGATAAAATCAGGCGTCAAAATCTCAATCGTCGTAGAGGGGCTTTGGCGACGGATCGCTCGGATGGTCTGCGCGAAATGTTCCGCACCACCGTCTTCCACGTCATCGCGGTCGACGGACGTCACCACCACGTGGTTCAGCCCCAACTTCTTCACTGCGTCCGCCACGCGCCCCGGCTCGAAGACGTCCAAATCCTCAGGCGGCTTGCCCGTCGCGATGTTGCAGAACGTGCAAGCCCGCGTGCAAACATCGCCCATGATCATCATCGTCGCGTGACCTTGGCTCCAGCACTCACCCACGTTCGGGCAACCAGCTTCTTCGCACACCGTCACCAGCTTATGCTCGCGCATAATATCGCGGGTCTTCTTATAACCCTCGCTGACCGGAGCCTTCACACGGATCCAATCAGGCTTTTTGGGCTGAGCATTGTCCGGACGGCGCTGTTTCTCAGGATGGCGCAGCGCGGGAATTTTAAGGTCTTTTTTGGTCATCACAGTTCCTCTTGCCCCCCGAAGTAAACCTCTCACGCCGCGAAGTCCAACAATCGAAAGGTCGCACATGGCGGCTATGCACCAGATGCAACCAATCTGTTGGGCGTCCGTTCAGAATCGCGTACTTTGTCAATTAGCGGATACCAATTTCCCGACCCCGAGTCATAATGCTTTTTCAGCCTGAACAAAGCGGTACGCAGCACGATCTTGCCCGACCGCGCCGACAATCCCATTCGCCTTTCTGTGGACTCGATCCCCTCGTGGAAACAGCAAAGCCGCAAAACCACATCACCAAGGCCGGGAGCAAGATCGCTTAGCGCCTCTGCAATACGTTTTCGCGCCGCTTCAGACCCACCGCCTCTACCGGACGACACGCAATCGCTGTGTCCGCCCGCCGTCAGAGACCTGTCCCAATTCTGCGCCACCCGCGGCCCCAACTGAGCCAGCTGAAAGTCCTCCCGCGACCGTTCGCCTGCGGCCTCAAGATCGCTGGACAAAAATGGCTCCCTTGTTTTGTAGCGCCGCCGCGCCAAAGATAAAACGAGCTTTCAGTCGCGTTATACCGCACGCGCCGCCGGGTTCCGTGACCATCCCAGTCGGTACGCGTCGCAAGCTCACCGTGCTGCGCGGCAAAGGGGTTGGCCTCTTCGCTCATACCGGCGCGCAAAGCCTCCTCTTCGGCCAGAAAACGCTTCAACGCGTGGCGGCCGGTGGTACTGATACGGTATCGCTTGATCCTCCCGTCGCTGTGCAGTGTGACCCAGTCTTTCAACGCCAATGCCTCAGCTAAAGGGGCTCGATCACCGCAGTGTGCAGCGTCTCGCCACCGGCGCTCTCGCGCAAGACCAATGCTTCCTCCATATCCTCGGTTAATACCAGACAAGCCCCCGGCTAATTCATCCGCCGTAAAACCCGAGGCGCCTCGGCGCGAATCCCGGCGTGATCAGGCATCACCACATCTTGAGTATTCAGAGCAAGGGCCATCGTTTCTTCGTACTCGACATCATTATGGGCTGCATTTTCATCTCCTTGCGCCAGGCCCAAACGGCTCAAGGCAAGGTGCATAAGAAAGTCATAACGGCGTAACTGCCGCAGAATAGTCGACGCATAACACCCCGCCTCCCGCGCAAGCGACCGCGCCGGCTGCCCTTGCTCAGTATGCGCGAGATATCGGCAGACCTCTTGCGGCACCCATTCGGGAACGCGAGGGGTCGATGCTTTCGCTGTCATACTTTGCAACTGGCAATCTCCTTTACGTCGGACTCGATACTATGAGCCGCCAATTCAATGGCACTCATTTACCTTAACTGTAAGCAACCTTTGGTTGCGAAAATTTCCGAGCAGCGAACAACTCCGACAGTCAGCAGATTGATCCGGCAATTCTAAGCAACTGTAAATTCGCGCGAACGCATATTTTAGTCGCCAAACGATACATGCTAAAGTTGCGCTAAGGCCATAAGATTATTAATCAAAGGAATCATAAAATGGCCGATCCTCTGGCGCATATTGTAACGCTTCGCCGCCCCCTGCATGCTGATCCGCGCCGGCCGCCACGGACTTGCCAACTACAGCCGAGAGCGTAGGCTGGCACACGTCCTTCGAAAGCCAGAAAAAGGACCGGATGGAGTATTGACTGATCTGATGCACACCGAAGCCGAAATTGAGGCCACACACGAACGGCGACGTGGCCTATTCGGTCGCACGTCATCTTGAAGTGTTGATCGCGCTGATCGGCGAGGCACGCCTTATGAAAGCGCGCCCCCGAAATCCGGAAGGCGCGTATGCCTTTCTTTAACCAAAGGCATCGGGCTCGGACGCTTTCTTGTTGGCCACATAGGCCACAAGCGCCTCACGCGTCACCGGATCCAGCGGCGGCGCCTGATAATCGCGCAAAAGCTTCTCAACCCGCGCCCCGGCCAATGTAACCGTGTCACGCTCGCCCTCTTCGGCCCAGGTCTCATAAGGTTTGTAGTCCAGCAAATCCGTCCGCCAGAAAGCGTCCTTAAAGTTCGCTTGCGTGTGCGCACAACCTAGGTAATGCCCCCCCGGCCCGACTTCGCGGATCGCATCCATCGCCTGCCCGTTCTCCGACACGTCAATGCCACGCGCCAGATGATGCAGAGTGCCAAGCTGGTCAGCGTCCATGACAAACTTCTCCAAGCTGGCGACAAGCCCGCCCTCAAGCCAACCGGCCGCGTGCAGCATGAAGTTCACACCGGCCAAAAGCCCGACATTCAGCGAATTTGCAGTTTCATATCCTGCCTGCGCATCCGGCAGTTTCGATCCACAAAACGAACCGGCCGAGCGATAGGGAAGCCCAAGGCGCCGCACGATCTGCCCCACACCATACGTGATATGCGCCGCTTCAGGAGTACCAAAAGTCGGAGCGCCCGAGTTCATATCAATCGACGTCACAAACGCCCCTGCAATCACCGGAGCGCCGGGGCGCACCAATTGGCTATAGGCAACGCCCGCCAAAATCTCGGCCGTCACTTGCGTCAACGTTCCCGCCACACTGACGGGTGCCATCGCGCCGCCCACGATAAACGGCGAAATGATCGTCGCCTGATTATTCTCCGCATAAATCTCCAACGCGCCCATCATGGTCGAATCAAATGTCAGCGGAGAGTTGATATTGATCAGTGACGTCATCACCGTGTTCTCGGCCACGAAGTCTTTGCCAAACAGGATCTGACACATCTCTACCGAATCTTGCGCTCGTGACGGCTCGGTCACTGACCCCATGAACGGCTTGTCAGACAACGTCATATGCGCCAGCAACATATCCAGATGCCGCTTGTTCACCGCAACATCAGTCGGTTCACACACTGTGCCACCGGAATGGTGCATCCACTTCGACATATAGGCCAGCTTCACGAATTTCTCGAAATCTTCCATCGTCGCATAGCGCCGCCCACCCATGGCATCGCGGACAAACGGCGGACCATAAACCGGCGCCAGAACCATACTGCCGCCACCGATTTCAACGCTTCGCTCAGGATTGCGGGCGTGCTGGATGTATGAAGACGGCGCCGTCTTGCACAGCTTGCGCGCCAAGCCTTTGGGCAGTCGAACCCGCTCGCCCTCAACATCTGCGCCCGCATCCTTCCAGCGCTTCAGAGCGGCCGGATTATCAACAAAAGCAACACCGATCTCTTCCAGAACGGTTTCTGCATTCGCCTCAATAATCGCCAGGGCTTCTTCGTTCAGAACTTCATAGTTCGGAATATTGCGCTCGATATACTTCGCAACCTCAATGCGCACCGCTGTTCGTTCAGCCCGCCTAGCCGCACCACCGCCACCCCGTGCCCGCCGCCGCTCACCAACTTCAGCCATAATCCACGCTCCGAGAAAAAGTGATTTTCCAGACGATACACCAGCGCCCCCCGCGCTACGGCCAAATAGCGGCTTCTGCCAAGCGAAAACGACATGAGCCCCTGATCTTGAAGAAAAACGTGCTCGCGCACTCACGCCACCCGGTCCAAACCCCCAAACCACCTTGCACATAACGCGCCCCGCGCCTAATCAGCGATCATGACAGATCAAGCCCACGACCGCCTTCTCATCATCGACTTCGGCAGCCAGGTGACGCAGCTTATTGCCCGCCGCCTGCGCGAACTTAACGTCTATTGCGAAATCCACCCATTTCAGACTGTGACTGATGAATTCCTTGCAGGCTTCGAGCCCAAGGCCGTGATACTTTCGGGTGGCCCGGCAAGCGTCGTGCACGATGGCTCTCCGCGTCCACCTGCAAGCGTTTTCGAACGCGGCGTGCCGGTGCTCGGCATCTGCTACGGCCAGCAAGTCATGATGCAAATGCTCGGCGGTCGCGTTGAAGGTGGCAAAATCTCCGGCGGCGGCGGCACCGCAGAATTCGGCCGCGCCTACGTGACGCCGGAAAACCAATCCCCGCTTCTTGAGGGCTGGTTTGACGATGGACGCGAGCAAGTCTGGATGAGCCACGGCGACCACGTGGCCGAAATTGCGCCGGGTTTTGAGGTCTTCGGCACCTCCCCAAACGCCCCATTCGCCATCACGGCAGACCCCAATCGCAACTTTTTCGCGGTGCAATTCCACCCCGAGGTACACCACACACCTAAGGGCGCTAAACTCTACGAAAACTTCGTGCGGCTTGCAGGCTTCGGCGGCGACTGGACCATGGGTGCTTACCGTGAAGAAGCAATCCGAAAAATCCGCGAGCAAGTCGGCGACAAAAAGGTGATCTGCGGTCTGTCGGGCGGCGTCGATTCGTCCGTCGCCGCGGTCCTCATCCATGAAGCCATCGGCGACCAGCTGACGTGCGTATTCGTTGACCACGGCCTGTTGCGCGAAAATGAAGCCGACGAAGTCGTCAAGATGTTCCGAGACAACTACAACATCCCGCTGATCCACGCAGACGAAAGCGAATTGTTCCTTGGCGAGCTTGATGGCCAGTCCGACCCTGAAACCAAGCGCAAAATCATCGGCCGGCTTTTCATCGAGGTCTTCCAGAAATACGCCAACGACATCGACGGCGCTGAATTCCTCGCCCAGGGCACGCTTTATCCGGATGTGATCGAAAGCGTCAGCTTCTCCGGCGGCCCCTCGGTCACGATCAAAAGCCACCACAACGTCGGCGGTCTCCCTGAGAAAATGGGCCTGAAACTTGTCGAGCCTTTGCGCGAGTTGTTCAAAGACGAAGTGCGCGCCCTTGGCCGTGAACTGGGATTGCCCC
Organism: uncultured Boseongicola sp.; assembly: GCF_937988555.1. Lineage (NCBI taxonomy): Bacteria > Pseudomonadati > Pseudomonadota > Alphaproteobacteria > Rhodobacterales > Paracoccaceae > Boseongicola > uncultured Boseongicola sp. Next base: position 38,506 of record NZ_CALJXO010000200.1, read on the forward strand.
CAAGCTTCATTGGCCGCCACCCCTTTCCTGGCCCCGGCCTTGCTATCCGCTGCCCTGGAGAGATCACCCGCGAAAAACTCAAGATCCTGCGCCAAGCTGATGTCGTCTACATCGACCAGATCCGCAAACACGGGCTGTATGATGAAATCTGGCAGGCCTTCGCGGCAATTCTGCCGGTTCGCACCGTCGGTGTCATGGGCGACGGACGCACCTATGACTACGCCTGCGCCCTGCGCGCCGTCACATCTGTCGACGGGATGACGGCCGATTATTACCCCTTCACCCACGACTTCATTGGTGAAACCGTCACCCGGATCATCAACGAAGTGCAGGGCATCAACCGGGTATTTTATGACGTAACTTCCAAGCCCCCAGGCACGATCGAGATGGAATAAAACACAATCAAAACTCTGGTTGTGGGCAACAATTCCTAGATAATCTCCATATTAAGAGCCTTTTCGCCACGATATTGAGCCACTTTGACCTGAATTCTGCCCGAAGGTTGGGCGATAAGGTCTCAATGAGTTAACACTTCCCAAATGGCGCGGGAGCGGCCATTATTTGGGTGAAAACAAACAGGTATTTCTATGAAATTCATTCGCTGGATATTCGCGATCACCATTCTTTCGGGTTGGATCGCACTCATCGGCACCGGACTTTACGTCGCGATGTACGAAGCTAAAATCGATCTTCCCGAGGCCGAGGCCATCGTGGTCGTCTCTGGAAACGCTGGCAAGAATGGTGGCATGCTTGGTGAGACCGAAGCCCGCCTGAACCGTGCCGTCGCTCTTTACAACGAAGGCCTCGCACCCCGCTTGATCCTATCGGGCGGCTCAAAGTCGGACGCCGAAACCGTGGCCGACGCCATGAAAGCCGCCGCAATCGCAGGCGGCGTGCCGGAAAACGCGATCACCGTCGAAGGTGCCTCGCATTCAACCCTGCAGAACGCTATCTTCGCCGCCGACATCGAAGACCTCAGCAAAGCGGCACCTATCCTTCTGGTCACGCATCGCTACCACCTGCCGCGCGCGAACGCCTCGTTCCGCTGGGCCGGGTTCAGCGATATTACAAACGTCGCCGCTGACCCCGACGGGGGATTTCAAATCACACCGGGCCTATTGTGGGAAAGCGTAAAGTGGCCTCTTAACGTCCTGCGCGCTGGCGCTGCAAGTGCTGCGCAAGCCGGTAACGTGCCGCGCGAAGACTACATCCAATACCTCGAATGAGCGAAGGGTCGCGGCCTTTACTGGCCGCGGCCTGGATGACGGGGGCAATCGTTAGCTTTTCGTCCATGGCCGTCGCCGGGCGCGCCCTTAACCACGAGCTCGATACCTTCGAGATGATGATGTACCGGTCGCTGATCGGGCTCGCCATCGTGCTTGCCATCGGCTTTTCCACTGGCAAAATCCGCGAAGTGCGTCGTGACCGTCTTGGCCTGCACCTGATCCGCAACCTCTCTCACTTCGCCGGCCAGAACTTATGGCTCTACGCACTCGGGATGATCTCGCTGGCGCAGTTGTTCGCGCTCGAATTCACATCGCCGATCTGGATCATGATCCTTGCGACCTTCCTTCTGGGTGAGCGTCTCACCAAACCCCGCCTCATCGCGGTCGCGCTTGGATTTGCAGGCGCGCTTCTTGTGGCACGCCCCGGCACAGGCGGCGACCCCGCGGGCCTAACGATAGCCGCACTCGCTGCTGTCGGATTTGCCGGCTCAATCGTCTGCACTAAGCTGCTGACGCGCACCGAAACGATCCTTGGCATCCTTTTCTGGCTAACCGCAATGCAAGCCGTTTTCGGCATCATCGCCGCCGGGTATGACGCCGACATCGCCTGGCCCTCAGCGTCTAGCTGGCCTTGGGTCGTCATGATTGCGGTCGCGGGGCTTCTAGCCCACACGTGCCTGACCAATGCGCTCGCCATTGCACCGGCCACAGTCGTCACACCGATGGATTTCATCCGCCTGCCCGTCATCGCAATTGTCGGCATGGCGTTTTACGGCGAAGTACTCGACCCGCTCGTTTTTGTCGGAGCGGCCCTGATATTCGGCGGCAATTACCTCAACATCTGGGTCGAATCGCGAAAACCCCGCGCTGTGTAACGGTTTTGTGACGCACGTGCCCCACGAGACTTTGTGACGTGGCGTCCTAATTGACCCCTAAGAGGCGACTTCCTAAACGTCGCCTTCACGACCAACGTGAGTGACTGGGGGGGACTGCTGCAAAGTCACAGGCGGCCTACGCTACGTGGAAATCGGCGACACCGACACGACGGCTGGCGCAAGCTTCACAGACAATTCGGCCATCGCTGGGGGCATCCGCGTGGGCTATTATTTCTAACACCACCAATCACTCACGTTCAAAGAGCCCCGCCTTCGTGCGGGGGGGCTTGGGCGAGCAAGCCACGCCTTCAGAAAATCCCGCCAGCCCTGATTGACCCCTCCCACCCCCGCGCCTATCGACGTGTCTAGGCCAAGGAACGAGGACGCCATGCTCTATAAAAGTGCCGCCGATTGGCGAAACGCCCCCGAAAAGCGCATCATGCTTTTCGGCATGTCCGGCCTTGGCAAAACCCATATCTCAAACCTCTTACGCGAGGGCAAAGGCTGGTTCCATTACTCGGTCGATTATCGCATCGGCACCCGCTACATGGGCGAACACATCGCTGATAACTTCAAACGTGAGGCGATGAAGGTGCCGCTTTTGGCGGAGCTTCTGAAATCCGACAGCGTCTACATCCAATCCAACATCACGTTCGATAACCTTGCGCCGCTTTCAACCTACCTTGGCAAACCGGGAGACCCCGCAAAAGGCGGCCTGCTCTTCGCAGAATACCTGCACCGCCAAGATCTCCATCGCGCAGCAGAAGCCGCCGCCTTGCTGGATACCGCACACTTCGTTGAACGCGCGCAAAACCTTTATGGCTATGAGAATTTCATCTGCGACACATCAGGCTCGATCTGCGAAATCGTAGATCCCGCAGACAAAAACGATCCCGTCTTGTCGGCGCTTGCCGACAATGTGTTGATGGTCTGGATCGAAGGATCTGACGCCCACACCCAGGAACTCGTCCAACGCTTTGACCGCGCGCCCAAGCCAATGTGCTACAACGCAGACTTTCTCACCAAAGCCTGGGCCGACTACTCCGCTGAAACCAGCCAACCTGAAGACAAAGTCGACCCCGACGCCTTCGTACGCTGGACATACGCGCGTGCGCTCGCCCACCGCCAGCCACGCTACCGCGCCATGGCCGACAACTGGGGCATAACGGTGCAAGCCGATGACATTGCCCGCGTTGAAACCGAAGCCGACATGATCGACCTCATCGCCAAGGCACTTCCCTAAAGCTTCACCCTTTCAAAAATACCTCGTTGTGAGGCCCCGACCGGGGTCGACGTGCAGCGCCCCTTGTCCTCTCCCCATCACAAGACTATTTCCGCCTCTAACGCAAAAAGGAAACGACCCGAAAATGCCCATCAAACTGCCCTCAAACCTCCCCGCCTATGACGTGCTTACGCGCGAGGGTGTGATGGTGATGCCGGCAGATGCGGCCGAAAAGCAGGACATCCGCCCGATGAAAATCGGCCTGTTGAACCTGATGCCAAAGAAGATCCAGACCGAGAACCAGTTCGCCCGCCTGATCGGAGCGACCCCGCTGCAGATCGAGCTGCAACTAATCCGCATGTCCGAGCACCAGACCAAAAACACGGCTGCGGAACACATGGAAGAATTTTACCGTCCCTTCCAGGAAATCAAAGATCAGAAATTCGACGGTCTGATCATCACCGGCGCGCCCATCGAACACATGCCTTTCGAGGACGTCACTTATTGGGACGAACTTAAAGAAGTCATGGACTGGACCCAGACCAACGTCCACATGACCTTCGGCGTTTGTTGGGGTGGCATGGCGATGATCAATCACTTCCACAGCGTCAGAAAACACATCCTCGACGCTAAGGCTTTCGGCTGCTTTCGGCACATGAACCTCGCACCACAAAGCCCTTATCTAAGGGGCTTTTCGGACGAGTTTGTGATCCCGGTCAGCCGCTGGACGGAGATGAAACAAGCAGAGATTGACACCGCTGTCGGCCTCACCACACTGCTTGGTTCTGACGAGGCTGGCGCATGCCTTGTCGAAGACACTGCGCATCGCGCGCTCTACATCTTCAATCACTTTGAATACGACAGCGGCACCCTCAAAGAGGAATACGACCGCGACATTTCAAGCGGCACGCCGATCAACGTGCCAATGAACTACTATCCCGGCGACGACCCGTCGCAACAGCCGCAGAACCGCTGGCGCAGCCATGCGCATTTGCTCTACGGCAACTGGATCAGCGAGATGTATCTGACCACGCCTTACGACATGGATCAGATCGGCCAGACCGTGACGGATTTGCGGAAATGACCGCACTGGTCACGCGCGCCTTGTCACCTAAATGTCACCGAATGCCCTGCAACACGCTTAAAAGCCGACTATGCGCCGCCCCGTGCTGACCAGCCTCCTGATAGCCGCGGCGGCAGTGATCGCTTTTGCCATCTTCACGGACAGGCGCGCCGACCTACGCGAAGCCGCTATCGAAGCGCTCTATCCGCCCACAGGCGAGATGGTTCAGGTGAATGGCCGCACCGTGCACGTTATCGTGCGCGGCGCTGGCCCCGATCTCGTGCTGATCCACGGCGCAGGCTCCAACGCCCGCGACATCGCGCTGGCTCTCGCCGACCGGCTTGAGGAACGTTATCGCGTCTTCATCCCCGACCGTCCCGGCCACGGCTGGACCGAACGCGCGCAAGAATTCGAAGGCGCCTTCAACAACCGGGCCGAAAGCCCCGCTGAGCAAGCCGCATTGCTCTCGGCCGCTGTGCAACAGCTTGGCGCCGAAAACCCCATCGTCGCCGGTCACTCATTTGGCGGCGGCGTCGCCATGGCGTGGGCCCTTGATGAGCCTCACGCAGCAACTGTCATTATCTCGGGCGTGACGCTCCCCTGGCCCGGCGACGTCAATGTGACCTACCGTTTGCTTGGCTCCAAACTCGGCAGCGCTATCGTTGCCCCGCTTGCCTCGGCATTTGTCACTACCGCCTACGCACAGAACGCGGCCAACAACACCTTCACACCTCAAAAAGCCCCGGATACCTACTACAAAAACGCCGGGATCCCGCTTGCAATGCGCACCAATTCCCTGCGTGCTTCGAACCAACAAGTGAACACGCTGCGACCCTTTATCGTGGAGCAATCAAAGCGCTACGCCGAAATCACCACGCCTGTTGAAATCGTCCACGGCACCTCCGACGTCACGGTCTATGCCTCGATCCACGCAGAACCGCTGGAAAACACGTTGGAAGACGTCCATTTCACCCCCCTTCGGGGCCTCGGCCACATGCCACATCACGTGGTGCCAGATGACGTCACCGCCGCAATAGATCGCGCGGCAAGCCGTGCCGGATTGCGCTAAGCGCTTCGCCTGCTTACGTACAACCAAAGTAAAGGCGGATAACATGTCACTACCCTTTGATGGCGCAATCAGCGCATTCTTTGAAAACGAAGCCCCGAAGTGGGTGCGTGCGGCCATTCAGGACGCGGGCAAAAAAGACATCTTGTCAAACAGTTTCCCCTACGAAAAAGAGATGGACAAAGCCGACTACGAAGATGCAGTTGAGAAACTACAACTCGACCTGGTGCGCTTTCAAAATGATGTCAAAGAGACCGGCAAACGCGTCGTCATCGTTTTCGAAGGCCGCGATGCTGCAGGAAAAGGCGGCACAATCAAACGCTTCCGAGAGAACCTTAATCCTCGCGTTGCGCGCACCGTGGCGCTCTCCAAACCCTCGGACCGCGAAGCCGGCGAGTGGTATTTTCAACGCTATATCGACCACCTGCCCACTGCAGGAGAAATCGTCCTCTTTGACCGCTCGTGGTACAACCGGGCCGTCGTCGAGCATGTGTTTGATTTCTGCACTCCGGATCAGCGCGGAAAATTCTTCGCGCAAGTCACTGATTTTGAGAAAATGCTTGTCGAGGAAGGCATTGTTCTAAAGAAAATCTGGCTCAACGTCGGCCGTGCCGAGCAACTCCGCCGCTTCCTCAAACGCGAAAAAGATCCTTTAAAACAATGGAAGCTCAGCTGGATCGACGTCGAAGGCTTAAAGCGTTGGGATGCCTATTCCTCGGCCATCTCAGAAACTTTCGACCGATCCCACACTGACCACGCGCCATGGACCATCGTGCGCTCGGACGACAAAAAACGTGCGCGTCTGGCCGCGATCCAAGCCGTCCTCCACAACCTAAGCTACACAGGCAAAGGCAAAATCAAGACCCCAGACGCCAAAATCTGTGGCGGTCCGGACATCTGGAATGCCTAAACGCGGCTACCATCACGGCAATCTGCGCCAGGCTTTGGTCGATGCCGCGCTTGAATTGATCGAAGCGAAGGGGCCGACCGGCTTCACCCTTTCTGAGGCCGCCAAACAGGCTGGCGTGACACCTGCCGCCGTCTACCGCCACTTTGAAGGGCGCGAAGACCTCATCGCCGAGTGCGCCCAGCAAGGCTACGAGATCTTCGCCGACCTCATGGAATACGCCTACGAGACCGGACAACCCTCGGACCTCGCCTCGTTCGAGGCCACGGGCCGCGCCTATCTCGCCTTCGCTCGCCGCCACCCCGTCCATTACGTGTCGATGTTTGAAAGCGGCATCTCGATCAATCGAACCCCAGAACTGGCCGCCATCGCCGCGCGCTCTTTCGCGGTGCTTGAAAAAGCCGCCGACCGTCTGGCAGAGCACATCCCTGAAGACAAACGCCCGCCCAAGCAAATGGTGTCCGCCCATATCTGGGCCATGAGCCACGGCGTCGTCGAACTGTTCGCGCGCGGCTCCCCCGGCACAAAATCGCCTTTCCCGCCCGAAGATCTCCTCGAAAGCGGCATCGGTATCTATTTGCGTGGACTGGGGCTGATCGATCAAGACAAATGATCATCAAGGGAAATGCGCCGCGAAGCCTCGCAAAACGTTGGCCTGCCCGCGGACGATTACCCATACTGCACGGGTAAACAGGCGCACTCTCGGGTTTGAACCCAGACCAGAATTGCAAAATGACGCTTCAAATCGGCACGACCCACGAAAACCGCTCTAGGCGTCTTTCTGATACTCTCGGCGGCGTTCCTGATCTCGGTTCAGGAGGTCATCTTCAAATGGTTCGACGGCGTTATGCCGCTACGGCAGCTCTTTGCTCTGCGCGGGCTATTTTCCGCTCCGTTCCTCGCGTTCTATACGTGGTTCACGCTCAAAAGGGCGCAGCCCTTGGCCGGAACGTTTGATCGCTGGGCATTGCTTCGCAGCCTGTGCACCACGACCTGGCTCTTTGGATATTATGCCGCCCTCCCCTTTATCAGCCCCGCAACAGCGGGGCTGGAATCTACCTTGCTCCAATTTTCATGACTCTGCTTTCAGCGCGATTTTCGGCGAACCTGTCGGACCGCGCGGCTGGCTCGGCGTCAGCATAGGTTTTGTCGGCGTCCTTGTTCTTTTGCGCCCCGGCACAAATTCCTTTTCGCCCTAGGGACTTCTGTCGATTGTCGGCGCGGCCTTTTACGCCTGCGGGCACATGCTCACACGCGTGAAATTCCAAGACATCTCGACCCCGGTCTCTAGCGTTTTCCTATAATTTGACGATGACACTCAGCGCGTTTGCGACCAGTGGACTGTTGTTGATTGTTTGCCTCCCCCCTCGGATGCGCTCTGTAGCCAATTCCCCTTTATACTAGGCAGCAGGCAGTCACCAACGCTTCCCCTTTGGAGTGTCCTTGGGTTTTGGGGCGCAATCACTCTAGTGGGGATACTCATGATCGTCGGCGCGGGCCTGATCGTTCTCAGGCGCGCATAAACTGCCACCAACAAAAAGGCCGCCTCACTGAGACGGCCTTTCCAAATCGTATGTCGCAAAGCTTAACGCTTAGAGAACTGGAAGCTCTTACGGGCTTTCGCCTTACCGTACTTCTTACGCTCAACAACGCGGCTGTCGCGTGTCAGGAAGCCAGCGGCTTTCAGAGCGGCTCTAAGCGTCGGATCATAAAGCTGAAGCGCTTTTGAAATTCCGTGCTTAACTGCACCAGCCTGACCCGAAAGACCACCACCCTTGACGGTCGCCATCACGTCGAACTGACCGTCGACACCGGCCACAGTGAATGGCTGGCGCAGGATCATCTGCAAAACAGGCCGTGCAAAATAAACAGCCATCTCGCGCCCGTTCACCACCACTTTACCCGAACCCGGCTTGATCCAGACGCGGGCAACCGCATCTTTCCGCTTGCCGGTTGCATAGGAACGGCCCAGTTCGTCGCGTACCTGCTCGTATTTCACGAGGGTCTCGACAAAAGCTTCAGGTGCTTCAACAGCGCCCTCAGCCACAACGTCCTTCAGGTCGTCCAGCGTTTTGATATCTTCTGCCATGGACTTAGCTCCGCGTATTCTTGCTGTTCATGGACTTAACGTCCAGAACATCAGGTGACTGCGCTTCATGCGGGTGCTCGGTACCTGCATAAACGCGAAGGTTGGTCATCACTTGGCGGCTCAGTTTGTTGCCAGGCAACATCCGCTTAACGGCCTGTGTGACAACGCGCTCAGGATGCTTGCCTTCAAGGATCTGACCAGTGGTGCGGGATTTGATGCCGCCCGGATAACCGGTGTGCCAGTAATTCGGCTTGTCGCGCTTTTTACCCGTCAGCTGAATTTTATCGGCGTTTATTACGATCACATTGTCGCCCATATCCATGTGCGGTGTGAACGTCGCCTTGTGTTTACCACGTAGGCGCATAGCGATGATCGAGGCAAGACGACCCAGAACAACGCCTTCAGCGTCGATCAGGATCCACTTTTTATCGATCTCCGCCGGTGTTGCGGAAAATGTCTTCATCGTGTCTACCCTTCAGGGGTTGAATTGGATGAGCGGTTTCTAACGGTTTCCTGCGCACAGTCAACACCCATAAAATCAATAAAAATCAACAAAAACAGCGCTCTATAAATTAGGTATAATAGTACCCCATAAAATTACCTCCCTAAGTTTCCAAATCGGAAACGCACCGTCCAGCAATCTTTGCGCCGCATTCCTTGCTTTGGCCACTTTCAACAAGCATTTAATTCAAGTTGCTTATTGTTTTAACAGTATTTCGGAGTATCCGATGATCCAGTCCATATTTCTGTTTACCGTCGCACTTGGCATGTGTCTTGGTGCCTATGCCCTGACCTGACCCGCCAGCCAAAAGCGGAAAAAGCCCGGACTAACTATCCGCCCGCCTTTTCTTCAAGCATCATCCATTCGTCTTCCGCCTCGCCCAACTTGGCGTGCCGCTCGATCAATGCGTCGCTTGCTTTGGCAAACTTCACCGGGTCCTGCGTGAACAATTCTGCGTCCGACAGTAGACCCTCAAGCTTTGCAATCTCTGCCTGAAGGCGCTCTATTTCGCCCGGCAATTCTTCCAATCGATGCTTTTGCGTAAAGCTCAATCCGGCAGATGCAGGCTTCACTTTAGCACCAGTTTTGCCCGCCCTTACGGCACCAGCGGCAACCGAAGCCTCGATCAATGCGCGTTTCGGCGCATAGTCTGACCAGCCGCCCGCATGCACCACAACGCGTCCTGCACCCTCCATCGCAACAGTCGTTGTTGCGACACGGTCCAGAAAATCCCGATCGTGGCTCACCAGAAGAACAGTCCCGTCATAATCGCCAAGAATTTCCTGCAACAAATCGAGTGTTTCAATATCAAGGTCGTTCGTCGGCTCGTCCAACACCAATACATTCGACGGCTTTGCCATTATCCGCGCAAGCAACAGCCGCGCCTTCTCACCACCCGACAAGGACCGAACCGGTGCGCGCGCCTGCGCCTCATCGAACAAAAATTCCTTCAGATATCCGACCACGTGCTTTGGCGTACCGCGCACCATGACCTGATCGGCGCGCCCCGAAACACGCATCTCACGGTCCCCAATAAGGTTCTCCCAAAGCGTCGCATCGGGATCAAGCGCCTCGCGCCGCTGATCAAACACTGCCATCTCGATACCGGTCCCCAAAATTACCGTGCCCTCATCGGGCGCCTTCTGTCCGGTCAAAACCTCAATTAAAGAGGTCTTGCCGACCCCGTTCGGCCCCACAAACGCAATCCGATCCCCACGCGCCACCCGCAGCGAAAAATCCTCAACGATCCGCTTGCCGCCAAGCTCAAGCGATATGCCCTTGGCCTCGATAACACGTTTGCCCGACTTCGGACCCGCCTCAAGCTCCATCGCCGCCGTGCCTTGCCGCATAATCTGAGACGACCGGTCGGCACGCAGTTCCTGCAACGCACGCACGCGTCCTTGGTTGCGTTTACGCCGCGCTGAAATGCCTTCAACCGCCCAACGCGCCTCAGACTTGATCTTCCGGTTCAGCTTATGGCGCGCGATATCTTCTTCTTCCCAGGTCTTGTCGCGCCACGCCTCAAAGGCTGCAAAGCCTTGTTCCTGACGCCGCACTTCACCGCGATCAATCCACAACGTGGCCCGCGTCAAAGCGCGTAAAAATGCCCGGTCGTGCGAGATCACAATAAACGCCGACTTGGTGCTGGACAAATGCGTCTCCAGCCAAGAGATCGCCTCGATATCGAGGTGGTTCGTCGGCTCGTCCAAACACATCAAATCCGGCGCTTCGGCGATCAATTTCGCCAAAGCCGCCCGCCGCCGCTCGCCGCCGGATGCCGCATCAACAGCCGTATCCGGGTCAAACTTCAGCTTCTCTGCCACCGCCTCAACCCGCCATAGTTCAGACGCATCCATATCGCGAAGCGCATAATCGCCAAGCGTCGCACAGCCGCGCATTTCCGGCTCCTGCGCCATGTAGCCAACCGAATTGCCGGGCGACACAACGCGCGTGCCGCGGTCCGTTTCTGCCAGTCCGGCCATGACCTTCATCAAGGTGGATTTGCCCGAGCCGTTGCGGCCAACCAAAGCCAAACGGTCCCCCGGCTGAACGGTCAAAGACATGTTGTCGAATACCGGATCGCCACCAAAGGTCAGGGAAATCTCGGACAATTGTAAAAGAGGGTTACGTGCCATGCAGGCGGGCTACCCGGCCCTCAAAGCGCCGTCAACGCCCTGTGTTATCCCGCCGCCGCACGAATAGCGCGGGCGCGCGCCGGAGGGATCGCTGAAATCTCGAGCCCCGTGAACACATGCAGCGTATTCAAATCGCGATCCACCACCGCGTGATCACTGACCCAGCCCCCCATTGTCAGATATGAGCGAAGCAAAGGCGGCATTGTTTTCAAAGCCTTGGCCCGGTCGGGCTCGCTTCGTAACGCGCCTGCAAAGCGAAACACATCCGGCGCTTTCACACGCGGCCGCCACCGTCGCGGCGCCAAATGCCGGTCCCGCAACATCGCAAAGGCATCCGAATAATTGCAAACCTCGGTGCCCTGAAACGACGAGCAACCAAACAACATCTCAACGCTGTCCTCGTCCACAACCCGCGCTAAGGCCCCCCAGGCCACACGCAAAACGTCAGGATCGCTCAATTCTGGAACCACGCAAAACCGCCCCAGCTCGACCATCGGCGCTGCGTAACCCTCTAAAGCCTCAAGCGCATAATACTGCGCCGAATAACTACGGCCGATTTCCGCGCCTGAGGCCAACGAAAAAAGTCGAAACGTCGCCGCCAAAGCGCCGTCCGAGGCGCGCTCAATCAACATATGGCGACACAAATCATCAAACCGGTCCACATCCGGCGCATCACCGCGATCCGCTCGAAAGACCCGTGCACGTAACGCCTGTGCGGCTTCAATTTCGCCCGCACAACTTGCCAGCCGAGCGCGAAACCGGGCCGGGTAGCGCGCTTGTGCAGTCTCGCGAAGTGCGCTTTTTTGTGCCATCAGTTGGTTCAACCGACTATCGCCCCTAGATAAAGTTCCAGACAACACTGCCACACAATCCGTGAAGGGGATACACATGGAGAAAGTCACGAAAACAGACGCTGAATGGCGCGGGCAACTCGACGATCTGGAATTCAAAGTCCTGCGCAAGCACGGCACTGAACGCGCCTTCTCAAACGACGCCTTCCCCAAAGCCCCCGGAACCTTCATGTGCAAGGGCTGCGGCGCGCCCTTGTTCGATCAGTCACACAAATTCGACAGCGGCACCGGGTGGCCATCGTTTTACAAACCGGTAGACGACGAAGTGGTCGCCGAAAGCGTCGACAACGGCTTCTTCATGCGCCGCACGGAAGTTCACTGCAATCGCTGCGAAGGTCACCTCGGCCATGTCTTCCCAGACGGCCCGGCCCCAACGGGCTTGCGCTATTGCATCAACGGAGTGTCGCTCGACTTTGAACCGTCAAACGACGACGAGACTTAATTCTCGTCAAAGAACGTCGAGGCATCAAAGGCTCCCAAGTTCCCAAACAGCTGCCTTAGCAAGCTGATGCCTTGCGTATTGGCGTCCGTAACACGCCGGGACAGGGCAACGACCTGTCCCTCCTCCAAGCCAAAGCGCTCGATATTCTGGACCACACCTGCGTCATCAAACGTAATGGCAACCACCTGACGATCCACCTCGACCGGCGCGCGCCATAAGAACCTCTCATAGTCGGAACGCACATAGTACCAACCAAGATCGTCGACGATACCGCGCGTTCCGGGCTGGCCAAGCGTCGACCCAATGGTCTCCTTGGTGTCACGCCCGACAACCACGCCGCTCAAAGTTGACGGCTCCGGAACATAGCCATGCCGGTCGTCAAGTCGCGCGCACGCCGCCGCAAGCACAATCAAAGCGCCCGCAACCACACCCCGAGACAGTATCCTTAAAAAAAGCCTCACCGCGCCCCACCTCTTGTCAACCGGCCTACAGCCGCCTAGTCGGCATACCCAGAGAACGGCACCGGATCAAGGAGTGACCCGATGGAGACCAACCACCCGCGCCTCAGCGACCTGAAGCGAAAAACCGATTTTGACCTCGTGCCCAACGCCACCGAGCGAAAAGGGATCGCCAACCGCCTCGGCATCTCTGGCGTCAAAAAGCTGACGTTCAAGGGCTACCTCATCCCAACCGGTAAAGCCGACTGGGAGCTTCACGCACTCCTTGGCGCAACTGTTGTGCAGTCTTGCGTCGTGACCCTTGATCCTATCACCACCCGCATCGACGAAGAAATTGTCCGCCGCTACCTCGCCGATTTGACCGAGCACACGGACGAAGCAGAAGCCGAAATGCTTGTGGACGACACAGTCGAGCCTCTGCCCCAATATCTCGATCTCGCTTTGGTCATGGAAGAATCCGTAGCGCTCGCCATGCCCGCATGGCCCCGTGTGAAAGATGCCGACGCCGTTGAAATCGTCGTAACAGAGCCCGGCCAGACCCCAATGACCGACGACGATGTCAAACCCTTCGCCGCCCTGAAATCGTTGCAGGAAAAGCTCAAAAACAATGGCGCCGATGACGCGTGAAATGACCCTTGCGTTTCAACGGAATCGCAGTATGTTCTCGGCCTCGCTCAAATGATTGGGTTGGACACCGGACGCGCAGTTGCGTATGACCGCTTCAACCGCTGAAACACCGGGGGCGCGTGGCCCCAAATAACTTTAGGATGTGACATGGCTGTCCCTAAGAGTAAGATCACCAAGTCTCGCCGCAACATGCGCCGTGCACACGATTCTCTCGTACCCGGTAACCCGGCCGAGTGTGCAAACTGCGGAGAGCTGAAGCGTCCCCACCACGTGTGTGGCGCTTGTGGCCATTACGCTGAACGCGAAGTTGTTGCTCAGGCCGACGAACTCGACCTCGACGACGACGCGGCGTAAGCCGCTCGTGCGGGTGCGCCCCACGCGATGACGACAACGTTCGATCAAAGCACTCACGGGGCGCGTAAGCGCACAATCATCTCTGTAGATGCGATGGGCGGAGACCAAGGGCCGCCCGCCGTCGTTTCTGGCATTGCCAAAAGCGCCGAGAAAAACCCTGACATCGGGTTTATCGTGCATGGACGCGCGGCCGAGATCGCCCCTCTGGTCGAAAAAGCCGGTCTCACCGATCGCTGCGAAATCCGCGACACCGCAGAGGTCGTCACCATGGACGCCAAACCGGCCCATGTGATGCGCAACGGCAAGAACACCTCTATGTGGTCCGCCGTTGACGCCGTGAAAAACGGCGAGGCGCAGGCCGTCGTATCTTGCGGCAACACTGGCGCGCTCATGGCCGTCTCAATGCTACGCCTGCGTAAAATTCCGGGTGTAGACCGACCCGCCATCGCCTGCCTTTGGCCGTCGCGCAACACAGGCGGCTTTAACATCATGCTCGATGTGGGCGCTGACATCCGCGCAGACGAAAGAGACCTTTTGCAATATGCTCTTATGGGTGGCTCTTACGCGCGAAACGGTTTGGGCATCGACCGTCCCCGCATCGGCCTCTTGAACGTCGGCACCGAAGAACACAAAGGCCGCGCCGAGATCAAATCTGCCCACGACCTGATTGCGGAAATGGCCCCCGCCGCGGAACTTGAATTCGTTGGCTTCGTCGAAGGCGGCGACATCCCGTCAAACCGCGTGGACGTCATCGTCACGGACGGCTTCACAGGTAACGTGGCCCTCAAAACCGGCGAAGGCACCGCAAGTCTCATCCGCGAGTTATTGCGCGAGGCCTTTAACGCCACCCTGCTCAGCAAATTTGCAGCCCTCCTCGCGCTTGGGTCCCTGAAACGCCTGACAAAACGCATCGACCCGCGTCGCGTCAACGGCGGCGTGTTCCTTGGCCTAAACGGCACCGTGGTCAAATCCCACGGCTCGGCCGATGCGACCGGGGTCTCTTCTGCGATCAAACTTGCCTTCCGCCTTGCCGAAAGCGGCTTTACAGACCGCCTTGCAGCGCGGGTTGCATCCACAGGACAGCCGAGTCACGATGACGACGGGATGCCAGAAAAAAACGAGCAAAACGCATGACAATACGCGCTCAGGTCCAAGGCGTCGGGCACTATCTCCCCAAGAGGGTTGTGCCAAACAGCGAATTTGAAGCGACAATCGACACTTCTGACGAGTGGATCCGCTCGCGCTCAGGCATCGAGCGTCGCCACTTCGCTGCCAACGACGAAACCACGTCCGACATGGCAACAAAAGCGGCCCAAAACGCTCTCCACATGGCAGGCATCAAAGCCTCCGACATCGACGCAATCATCGTGGCCACTTCTACCGCTGACCTGACATTCCCATCTGCGGCAACCATGGTTCAGGCCAAACTTGGCATGACCACTGGCTTCGCCTTTGACGTTCAGGCCGTTTGCGCGGGCTTCGTTTTCGCGCTTGCCACCGCCAATGCCCTGATCGTCTCAGGCCAGGTAAATCGTGTCATCGTCATTGGCGCAGAAACCTTCAGTCGCATCATGGACTGGTCCGATCGCACCACCAGCGTGCTTTTCGGCGACGGCGCCGGCGCGCTCATTCTTGAGGCCGTCGAAGGCGACGGCACCAATGCCGACCGCGGCATTCTCGCCACCGACCTGAACTCAGACGGCCGCCACAAAGACATCCTCTACGTCGACGGCGGGGTTTCAACCCAGTCCACCGGCCACTTGAAAATGCAGGGAAAAGAGGTATTCCGCCACGCGGTCGAGAAACTCGCCTCAACCGCACACACTGCTTTGGCCAAAGTAAATCTTGGCAGCGACGACATCGATTGGATCGTCCCGCACCAGGCCAATTTACGGATCATCAAATCAACTGCACAGAAGATGGGTGTTGGTCTCGATCGCGTCGTGCTCACCGTGCAAGATCACGGCAATACGTCGGCTGCATCGATTCCCTTGGCCCTGTCCGTTGGCGTCGAGCGCGGCCAGATCAAACCCGGCAACCTCATCGTGACCGAAGCAATTGGTGGCGGATTGGCATGGGGAGCGGTGGTTCTCCGCTGGTAATTGTCCTTTAAGCCTTTTTCTCAAGGCCTTGATATTGACTCGGAAATTCATCGCGCCCATTCTCCTCGTGAACAAATCTCACGGGGGATAGGATGAGCGAAAAGACTTTGACACGCATGGATCTCAGCGAAGCAGTGTTTCGCGAGGTCGGTCTCAGCCGCAACGAATCTGCTCAGCTTGTAGAAGGCGTTCTCGCGCACATGTCCGATGCACTGGCATCCGGTGACCAGGTGAAGATTTCATCCTTCGGCACGTTCTCGGTCCGCGACAAAGCGGCTCGCGTCGGTCGTAATCCAAAAACTGGCCAAGAAGTCCCGATCCATCCGCGTCGCGTTCTGACATTCCGTCCGTCGCACCTGATGAAAGATCGTGTCGCGGCCGGCAACAAGAGCTAACCCCACTTCATGGAAAAATCGCCCGACGCCTTCCGCACAATCTCGGAAGTGGCCGAGTGGCTCGATATCCCGACCCATGTTCTGCGATTTTGGGAAAGCCGGTTTGCGCAAATCAAACCGGTGAAGCGCGCAGGCGGACGACGGTACTATCGACCCTCGGACATGCGCCTGATCGGCGGCGTGAAAGCGCTGCTGCACGATCAGGGCATGACGATCCGTGGCGTCCAGAAACTGCTGCGTGAACATGGCGTTAAGCATGTCTCTTCATTCTCACAATCGCTGGATACAGACCTTCAGGATACGTCAGACGACACCGTTGTCGAACACGCCGCGACGCCTACAAGTCCCGCCCTGTCAGTGCGTCAAACCTACAAAGAAGAACCGGAAACCGAGGCGGAATCAGAGCCCGCGGATGATGAAGAGGACGTCGAACAACTCGACATATTCTCAGGCGCACAAAAACAAGACGCCGACGAAGAAATTCTCATGCCAACCTTCGTGCCGTCGCGCAGCAGGCCCGCGCCGGAAGCCGCTCCGACACAGCCCACAGCCATCGAACCACCTGCCCCCTCACCGCCGCAAATCCCGGCGACGCCCAACGTGCCTGAAACCGATCCGGGCGACGACGATCCCGCTTTCTCTGACGCCCCCGGCATCGCGGCCCGCCTCGCGGTCATGCCAACAGCGCACCTCGCTGCACACCATTCCACGCTCAAAGCCGCCCGAGATCGCCTGATAGCACTTCGCAACGCCCAAAGCTGATCCATGCAGCCGGAGGGTGCCAAATCCAGACAGATCGACCCTTGCAGCCATCGCGCTTTTCGGTCAGAACCTCAACCGTCGGGCTATGGCGCAGCCTGGTAGCGCGTCCGTCTGGGGGACGGAAGGTCGCAGGTTCGAGTCCTGCTAGCCCGACCAAATTTCAATCGCCCGCCATCTGAGGCGGGCGTTTTAAAGACCTGAGGCACGATGAAACAGGGTGTTCTCACCGACAGCGAAATCAGAGCGATGATCGACAGCGGTACCATCGCCGCGTCGCTCCCCTTCAAAGACGGACAAGTTCAGCCCGCCTCGCTTGATTTGCGCCTCGGACATCGCGCCTATCGCGTTCGTGCGTCCTTCCTTACCGGAAAAGACCGCACCGTTGCCGACCGCCTTACCGATTTCACCATGCACGAAATTGACCTCGCCGCCGGAGCCGTACTGGAAAAAGGCTGCGTCTACGTCGTCCCCCTCCTCGAACGCCTCAGTCTGCCGAAGGGCACAACCGGTGCGGCAAGTGCCAAATCTTCCATTGGCCGTCTCGATCTTCTGACCCGTATCATCACCGATTTCGGTCATGAGTTTGACCGCATCCCAGATGGCTACGACGGCGCGCTCTATGTCGAAGTATGCCCGCAAAGTTTCTCGGTAATCGCGAAAACCGGCCAGATGCTGAACCAAATCATCTTCCGCCGTGGGCAAACCGTATTAAATGACAACGACTTACGAGCCCTTCATGCAAAATCACCCATCGTCTCCGGTGACGCAGTGATCTCTGGGGGGTTGGGTTTCTCGGTCGACCTCAAACCCGAAACAGGAACCCTCGTCGGCTACCGCGCCAAACCCCACGCAGGCGTCATAGACCTATCAAAACTCGCTCACTACGCCCCTGCGGACTACTGGGAAGAGGTGCGCACAGACACCGGCTGGATCATCCTTGACCCAGGCGCCTTCTACATTCTCGTCAGCCGCGAAGCGATCGTCATCCCCCCTGACCACGCTGCCGAAATGGCCCCCTACATCGCGATGGTTGGCGAATTTCGCGTCCATTATGCAGGCTTTTTCGACCCCGGATTTGGCTGGGCCGAAGCAGGCGGCGCAGGCTCACGCGGCGTGCTTGAGGTCCGCTGCCATGAAGCCCCATTTGTCCTCGAACACGGCCAGATCGTCGGGCGCCTCGTCTACGAAAAAATGACGGAAATCCCGCAAACCCTCTACGGTCGCGAGATCAAATCAAATTATCAGGGACAGGGCCTCAAACTTTCGAAGCACTTCCGCACGCCATGACGCGTCACCTTTTTACAAAGATTTGAAAACCACACGCGCGGATTCAAAAGATCACCCGATACAACGCGCGACTCTCATCAAGCGCCCGGCGTCGGTTTAGCAGCCCTGGAACGCATTACCTTGCTCGCTCCCTTAAGCAAGACCCGTCGCATCACCATCCACAAAACCCGTTCGAAATTAATGGCGTTCAGTCCTCGTCCTCAAACATCTCAGCCTGATTTTCATCATGCTCTTCGTCTTCGCCCTCCAATGGCTCGCCCGGAGGCGGTCGGCTCTCCAAGAGCCCTGCAGCCCTTAGTTCCTTCACACCCGGCAGATCGCGCGCGCTTTCCAATCCGAAATGATCCAGAAAACCCTGCGTCACCACATAGGTCACAGGACGCCCCGGTGTCATCCGCCGCCGTCCAAAACGAATCCACTCCAATTCCAAAAGCTGATCCACTGTCCCACGAGACACTGACACGCCCCTGATCTCTTCAATCTCGGCCCGTGTCACAGGCTGATGATAAGAAATAATCGCTAAAGTTTCGATCGCCGCACGGCTAAGTTTTCGCGTCTCAACCGATTCTTTGCGCATCAAAAACCCAAGGTCAGGTGCAGTGCGCATCGCAAATGCCTCGCCGACCTTTACCACTGAAACCCCACGCCCTTCGTAGCGTTTCGACAGCATTTCAATGGCTTGCTCCCCATCCGCGCCGTGCGGCATCCGCGCGTTCAGTTCGGAAATAGTGACGGGCTCGGCCGTCGCGAACAAAATCGCTTCAACCATCCGCTCTTGCTCGGCCAACGGCGGTGCTTCGAAAAGGCTCGCGGCGGTCACGCGGTCGGTTTCGTCAGCCACGCGCCATCGCCCTGATCTGTATTGGTGCAAACGTATCGGACTGCCGGATCTGAATGGCCCCCGCCTTGGCCAGCTCAAGCGATGCAGCAAAATGCGAAGCGGTCGCGGATCTTCGCCGCGCTGGGTCGGTTTCCCAGCCCTCCGGCAACCACGAAAGCAAATCCGTCCATTCGCCCGCAAACCCGATAAGTCCGCGCATCCGCTCTAACGCCTGTTCAAGCGTCATCACATGCTTGCGGTCCATCGAATAGGGGCGGAATTCATCCTTCGTCCGGATCCGCGCATAGCCCTGCATCAGATCCAAAAGCGTCGCGGTATAGCGCACTTTGCGCACCCGCATCACATCCTCGGGCACGCCGCGCACAAAAAAATCACGGCCCTTCTGGTCGCGCGCCATTAACTTTGCAGCCGCCTCGCGCATTGCAGACAATCGCTCCAATTGGAACGCCAGATGCGCCGCTAATTCCTCGCCCGAAGGCCCCTCGTCAGTCGGATCAGGTGGCAACAACAACCGTGACTTCAGAAACGCTAACCAAGCCGCCATCACCAGATAATCCGCCGCCAATTCAATCCGAAGCGACTTGGCTTGATAAATGAACGCCAGATATTGCTCAGCCAGCGCCAGCACAGAGATTTTTCGAAGGTCGACTTTTTGTGTCCGACTTAGCGTCAACAAAAGGTCCAAAGGCCCCTCATACCCGTCGACGTCAACGATCAGGGCTTCCGCAGCAAGGCGGGCTTCTACATCATCAAAATCGGCGTCGCCATCCGGCATCTCAAGCTCCTTGGATCAGGGCATCAAACTCAGCCTCAAGGGCGACAATGTCAATATCCCTTGTGGTTCGGCGCGCCGCTAACGCTACATCTGCGCGTTTTGCCGCCTCTAGGCTCATCTTGCCTAAGCTCTGCGCAATCGATCCCATCTCACGCGCATCCCCATTGCAATGCAGCACCAGATCACACCCGGCCGCCAGCGCCGCCTCGCCTCTGGTTACGACATCGCCCGCCAAGGCGTTCATCGAGATATCATCGCTCATCAAAAGCCCGGTAAGCCCAAGTCGGTCGCGCAAATACGCAACCCCGGCCGGCGACTGCGTAACCGGCACGTTCGGGTCGATCTGGGGCACGACAATATGCGCCGTCATCGCCATCCCGAAATCCGCCAATGCGCGAAACGGCGCGAAATCCGTCTCCTCAAGCTCGGCCAAATCCACATCAATCCTAGGTAAATTCTTGTGGCTGTCGACGACCGCGCGCCCATGCCCCGGCGCATGCTTCAAAACCGTCAGACACCCCGCATCCATGTGCCCTTCGCCGCAAGCCCGCGCCATCGAAGTTACCGTCTCGGCGTCTGTCCCGTAACAGCGGTTGCGTAAAAACGGATGGGTGTCCGCATAGGCAATATCGCACGAGGGCGCACAATTCACATCGACCCCATGCGCGACCAATTCGACGCCAATCAAGACACCACGCAGATACATTGCGCGCGCGGCCTTACCCCGATCCTCAAACGCCTCAACTTGATCCAGAGGAGGCATCCACTCGCTCCAGTGTGGCGCACGCATTCTCTGAACACGCCCGCCCTCCTGATCAATAAGAACCGGCGCGTGCCAGCCAACAGCCATGCGCAAATCGCCCGTGAGACGACGAAGTTGCTCCGGGTTCTCACAGTTGCGTTGAAAAATGATGAACCCCCAAGGGTCACCCTCGCGAAAAAGAGCTGCCTCATAGGGGGTCAGAACAGGCCCAAGGGGCGCGAAAGTAAACGCGCCCCGGCGCACGTTATTCCTGCACGACGGGGATACAATTCGCCCCGTCAGAAACCAACACAGCACAGAACCGGCGCGCTTCAGACAGGTCCGCAAACCCAAGTGCGCGAAGCCGCCAGAATATCCGGCCCCCCGTTTCCGCCTGCTGCACGATGCGCTCCTTGCCAACCATATAGTCGCCGAAATTCGCAATCGCATTGGCCCACTCGGCGCGTGCCACGTCTTCGCTACCATAGGCACCAAGCTGCACCAACCGCGTGCCCAGCGGGATCGAACCTGGGTCAATTGCCTCTGTCACATCGTTGGTAACCGGAAGGGACGCCACCCGTCGTCCTTCTGGACGCACCAAAGGTCGCGGCGTCGCTGCCGGCACACCCGGCCCCGCTAAAACAAGGCTTACAGGCTGCGCTGCAACCAATGCCCCGACGTCCGCCAAAGCAGCGGCCACAGCCATATCCGTTGCAGACGGCGTGTTTTCAAGCGCAACAATTGCAACACCATTTCCGTTCGAAACCGTCTCGCTCAATTCTGAGGCAGGCGCGTCTTCCATCACAGATAAAGCCTCAAGTTCCACCATCGGCGCCAGATCGACCATCGCCAAATCTTCATCTTCGTTAAGCGTTGCCGGTGCCGGAGCCAAAACGACCCGATCCGTCAGTTCAGTCGCGCGCTCTTCTGCAATGCGGTTCACCGCAAGCCCCTGATAGTTGTTCGCCAAACCACCGGGATCCGCCGGAGTGATCCGCATCGGACCCTCCAAGGCACGCACGACCGGAATGCCAGTGACATCGCGTTGCCAAAGCTTCCAGCCCCAGGTCGCAAGACCTGCAATCAACAAAACCGACAGGAAAGCACCCGCCCAATTTATTGCCGTCGCCAGCGAACCGTCATCACGGTCGCCCATATCATTGAAATTGATAGCCGCCATTATCTTTGCCTCACTATAGCCGCCGGTTGGTCCGACGTGCTTGAACTGCTCTCGACTTTGGCCGTGGCACGCTTTGTTATTAACGTTTTCGGTTCAGTTGATGTGCCTCTTGCCATTGGCTGGAAGGCGACACACGCTTTTTTTCTGATCCGAAACGCGTTTGTCAGCGCATCTCTTCGACCGGAGTCACACCCAGAATACCCAATCCTGTTGAAATAACAACGGCTACGGCGCGAGGTAGGGCGATTTTCGCCGCTGTCGCAGCACTATCGCCTTCATGAAGGAACCGTAGCTGAGGCTTGTCATTGCCGCGGTTCCACAAAGCGTGGAATTCCTGCGAGAGTTCATAGAGGTAAAAGGCCACCCGATGCGGCTCGTGATTGCGCGCGGCGATCTCGACCAGTCGTGGCCACTCTGCAATTTTCTGCGCCACCCGAAATTCGGCCTCGTCTTCCAACTTGGTGTTGTCAGAAAACTCAAGCCCCATTTCTTCCGCCTTGCGCATTACAGACCGGATCCGCGCATGCGCGTATTGCACATAGAAAACCGGGTTGTCTTTTGACTGCTCAATGGCCTTGGCGAAATCAAAATCAAGCGGCGCGTCATTCTTCCGAGTGAGCATCACAAACCGCGCCACATCCGGCCCGACCTGTTCGACCACATCGCGCAATGTCACGAACGTTCCGGCGCGTTTAGACATCTTGAACGGCTCACCGTCTTTATAAAGCTTAACAAGCTGCGTCAGCTTCACATCCAACGGAACGCGACCATCCGAAAGCGCGGATACAGCCGCATTCATCCGCTTCACATAGCCACCGTGATCGGCGCCAAAGACGTCGATCAACTCGTCAAAGCCACGATCAATCTTGTCCCAGTGATATGCAATGTCTGGTGCAAAATAGGTCCAGGCACCGTCCGACTTCATAATCGGGCGGTCAACGTCATCGCCATGCGCCGTTGAACGGAACAACGTCTGCTCGCGCGGCTCCCAGTCCTCAGGCATTTTGCCCTTGGGCGGCTCCAAAGTACCTTTGTAGATCAGCCCCTTACCATCCAGATCAGCAATCGCCTTTTCAATCATCCCCGAGCCATAAAGCGACTTTTCGCTAAAGAAGTGATCCATCTTAACACCAAGCGACGCCAAATCTGCTCGGATCAATTCCATCATCGCCTCAGTGGCAAATTCCCGAACTGGCGCCAGCCAAACATCCTCCGATTTATCCAGAAACTGATCCCCAAATTTGGCCTTCAACGCCTCGCCGACCGGCACCAGATAATCGCCCGGATACAAGCCTTCGGCAATTTCAGGCGAAAGCCCATGCGCTTCGCGGTACCGCTCAAACGCCGATCGTGCCAGCACATCCACCTGTGCGCCGCCGTCATTTATGTAGTATTCCCGCGTCACGTCATAGCCTGCAAACGCCAGCAAAGACGCCAGTGCATCCCCAAACACCGCGCCCCGTGTGTGACCCACATGCAAAGGCCCCGTGGGGTTCGCCGACACATATTCCACGTTAATCTTAACGCCCGCACCCATGCCGGAATGCCCAAAGGTCGTTCCAGAATCAATCGCCTCTGCGACCACGTCATGCCAGACATCCGGATGCAGCCGCAGATTCAAGAACCCCGGCCCGGCAATTTCGACCACCGCAATTCGCGGATCAGACGTTAGTCGCTTCGCCAAGCTGTCGGCGATCACCCGCGGCGTTTTTCCAGCGCCCTTGGCCAAAACCATCGCCGCGTTCGTCGCCATATCGCCGTGCGCTGCATCGCGCGGAGGCTCCACCGCCACATTGCCCCACGACAGCCCTGAAGGAAGCTCTCCGTCGGCCACCATAGCATCCAGTGTTTCGATCAAAGATGTGCGAATTTCAGCGAAAATGTTCATTGTTAATGCCCTTGGGAAGTTGCGAGCGGTTTACCACCGTCAGGACCCGCGTCAACGCCAGCACGCTGATTGACACCGACATCCGACGGCTACACCTTCCATCCATGACACACAGATTAGAATTTGTCGAAACCATCCACGACCGCGCCGCCGTTCGCAAACTGCTTTTCGACTATTATACTGATATATTGCCCCGTTTTGAGGCTCTTGGCGGCCCAGAACTTGATGCCGGTGATATGGCCGACGACACGCTCAACGACCCAGGCACTCTTTTGCCACCGCACCACCGGTTTCTTTTGGCCTACGATGTTTCCAACACCCTACTGGGCTGCGGAAGTCTCAAACGCATTCGGGATGATGCGGCTGAAATGAAGCGCATGTTCGTGCGCGACGCGGCTCGTGGCACCGGCCTTGGGCGCACCCTTTTTGAAGACCGCATCGCCGAGGCTCGTCGCATGGGCCTAAAATGGCTTTATGCCGATACAATCAAAGGCAACCGCGCCATGCTTGCGATTTACGAAAAGCATGGGTTCGACTACATCGACCGCTACCCCGAAAATACCAATCCCGAAGAATTTGCGCCGTACCTCGTTTTCCTGCGTCTCAAACTGTGACCCACGCGCGCTAAAACGCAGGTTTGCGCAAGATCACGAGATCATGCACGTTTACATCGAACTCGCCGTCTTTGCGCCAACGGCCACGCACAAACCGCTCCGGCACCAGACTCGCAGACCTAACCATGGCCCCAATCCGATCAAGCGAATATGCTGTCGGCCCCGAAACCAAATTGGCATCATTGTGGAATACCCCCTCTTCCACCTCATGCGGGAATGTCAGCGCACGACGCCCTTCGCCGCCATTGGATTGCAAATACGAAATAAGCCCCCGATCCATGATGAACGTTGACGCCAGGACACAGCCGCCGGGCCGCATCACAGGCGAGAACTCTGACAAATACCGTGCTGCATCGCCCGAAAACATGTGGGTAAACACCGAATAGAGGAAAGTCAGGTCCTGCAAGCGATCGTCAAAGAGGAATTCATACGTATCGATACCCTCCGCCCGGATTGTGCTGCCTGTCCGCCACATCAAAATCCACAAACCGAAACTGAGGCGCCGTTTGCGAAGTGCTCGTCAGATACCTCGCGAAACCGGTCAATCCGCCCGGTGCGCCACGCAAGATGGCGCGGGATTTGAAATCCGTGATGTTCAACCCATGTCGGAATAATTTGTTCGGGCTTGCACATGTCAGCGCGTCCTCAAATAACGCCACGCGGCCTAGCCAAGCAACCTTAAGGAACCGTTGCTAAGCGCTGTCAACGAACTTCTCATGACATTGGATTGCAAACCGGTCCGTCATGCCCGCGATATAGTCGGACACAAGACGCGCCAACTCAACTTCCCCCGACGCCTGCTCAACGTCCTTCCTCCACTGCTTTGGAAGCTGGTCGGGATTCTCCATAAAGAACGGAAACAGCTCTTCCACAACCTTGGTCACCTCGCGCCGCATCTCGACCACGGTCGGCGCGCGGTACATTCGCTCGAAAAGAAACTGCCGGATCACCTTCAGGTCAGCGAAAACCTCAGGCGAAAACCGAATAATCTGAAATCCCGCCCGGCGAATGTCATCCGCTGATCTCGGCCCAATTTCCAATAAAGACTGACGCGCTACCGCAATCACATCTTCGACCAAAACTCCGAAAAACCTCCGCAAAGCCTCGTGTCGCCGCCGGTAATAGTTCAAACTAGGATACAAACTATCCACGCGCTCAAAGCACCCAGCCAAAATCGGTAACTCTGCAAGCTCATCGGTCGAAAACAACTCTGCGCGCAAACCGTCGTGCAAATCATGATGGTTATACGCAACATCATCCGAAATTGCCGCCACCTGCGCCTCGGCACTCGCATAGGTGCCCAGTTCAAGATCAACCTCGGCCTGACATGCCGCCAAAGCCCAAGGCACATCGCCCAAAACCGGCCCGTTGTGCTTGGCAATCCCCTCAAGCGTCTCCCACGTAAGGTTCAATCCGTCAAAATCCGCATAATGCCGCTCAAGATGCGTGACGATCCGAATAGCCTGCGCGTTGTGATCAAACCCACCATACGGCGCCATCAACACGCCCAAAGCATCCTCGCCGGTATGCCCAAATGGCGTGTGGCCCAGATCATGGGCCAAAGCGACCGCTTCGGTAAGCTCTTCGTTTAACCCCAAAGCGCCGGCAATCGTGCGCGCCACTTGCGCCACTTCGATCGAATGGGTAAGGCGCGTGCGGAAATAGTCCCCCTCGTGCTCGATGAACACCTGGGTCTTGTGTTTAAGCCGCCGAAACGCGCTGGCATGGATGATCCGGTCCCGGTCACGCTGGAAACACGACCGGAAAGTACTCTCTTCTTCACCAAAGAGCCGACCCCGACTGTCCTCGGGGTTTGATGCATATGGCGCTCGCATATTCTGCCTGCGTCTTGTTCGCCTCTGTTAAACCCCTTATATTCACATATGAACTCAGGAAGAAACCGAGACAAACCTATGGACCTCAATATTCCGCCCCGCGTGACGCCCCGTGCCTTTGAGCGCCTCGCCGAGATTAATAACAACGACAAAGCTCCCAAAGCCTTGCGCATTGCCGTCGAAGGTGGCGGCTGCTCGGGCTTTCAATACAACATCGACCTAGACGAGCCCGCCGACGGGGACCTCATCCTCGAAGGCGTCGGCCAAAAAGTCGTGGTCGACGAAGTGTCCCTGCCGTTTCTCTCCAATGCTGTGATTGATTTCTCCGAAGAACTGATCGGCGCCCGCTTCACCATCGAAAACCCAAATGCCTCGTCCAGTTGTGGCTGTGGCGTCAGCTTTTCGATGTGAAGCCCACTCCCGGAGCCTGACTTCTGATAGAAAGAAAGGCCCATGTTTAAGATAACTCATCACGCAGGCGGCTTTGTTCGCCTCAATATCAGCCGCAAAGTCGGCGAGATCGAAATGAAGGATGGTCTCCCTCGCCCTTGTTGAAGCTGCCGACAAAAGCGACTTCCTCTACAAAATCGGCAAGTTGAATTCCCGGCGCTGCAAGCCATCGCCGTAGAGCTTGGCTACCTGCCACGTCTCTTCGCAAGCATTTCTGAAATTGGCAAAGTCGCGCTTGTGGCCGATCACGCTTGGCTCAGAAAAGCCGCCGACATCGAAGGCATGTTCATCCCCGGCCTCAGGATCGAGGCATTTCCCGCGGATGCGACCGCAGAAGCTGAAGCCTCGCCCAGGGCATAAGCCTCAACTTTTCGAACTCCAGCCAAGCCCCGCCCGCCCGTTCTTCACCTGTCGGCGGGGCCTGCACCTGAAATCACCTCAAACCTGCCCCATTCTTGCCGTGATTAATGGCCAGTAATAATGCATATTGTTTCTCAATTGGGATCAACGGCCTGAACCACCGCCCTTGCGAAACCAAAGCTTGAACCTTTTCCCTCAGGCGCGCCGGACCTCTTTGTTTTCCCTCAGAGCCCGGCGCGCCACTCCCTCAAAGCTTCACCCTTTAAAAAATGCCTCCACCGGAGGTCCAGAATGTCTTAAGAGACATCAAACCGCCCGAACGCCCGCACCGACGTTGTACCGAAGGATTACCGATAGTCCCTTGAACGCCCCTCGAACATGGCCCAAAACCTACTCAACCGGGGGACATTCCATGCGCATAGCGACCTTCAATATCAACGGCATCAAGGCCCGCATCAGCGCTTTGACGGACTGGTTGAACGACCAGAAACCAGACGTCGTTTTCCTGCAGGAAATTAAATCCATCGACGAGAACTTCCCTTGCGAATATTTCGAAGACATGGGCTATACTGTTGAAACACATGGGCAAAAATCATTCAATGGCGTGGCAATTCTATCTCGCTTGCCCCTAGAAGACGTCCAAAGGGGCCTACCTGGCGACGACACAGACGAACAAGCCCGCTGGATCGAAGCAACTGTCGTTGGCGACAAGAAACCAGTTCGCGTCTGTGGTCTCTACCTACCCAACGGCAATCCAAATCCTGGCCCGAAATATGACTACAAACTCGCCTGGATGAAGCGCCTGAAGACCCGCGCGCAAGCCCTTCTAAACACAGAAGAACCTGGCGTTATGTGTGGCGACTACAACGTCATTCCGCAAGATGAAGACGCCGCCAACCCGCAAGTCTGGCAAACCGACGCCCTGGCCCGCCCCGAAACCCGTGCGGCCTACCGTGAAATCCTCAATCTCGGCTTCACCGAGGCCTTTCGTACGCGCACCCAAGGCCCAGGTCACTACTCCTTTTGGGACTATCAGGCAGGCGCGTGGAACCGCAACGATGGCATTCGCATCGACCACCACCTCCTGACGCCACAAGCCGCTGATCTGCTTAAAGAATGCTGGATTGAAAACGCCGTCCGGGGCCGTGAAAAACCATCAGATCACGTACCGGTTTGGCTCGAACTCGACGCCTGACCCTCTGCCATATTTCCGCCCAAACCACTTGATAGCTATTTGGAAAGCCCGGAGACGCACAATGAAGCACATCGCCATCCTTGCCCTGACCGCACTGGCCCTTCTCGCAGCACCAACTGATCTGATTGCCGCCGGAAAAGGCGCGAAGAACTGCCCACCCGGCCTCGCAAAGAAAGCACCCGCCTGTGTGCCACCTGGTCTCGCCAAAAAAGGCGTCACAGCCGAAGATCGCGGCTACGACATCGGCGACCGGATTGAGGACGCAGACTACATCGTGCTGCGCGAAGGAGACCGCGTCATCTTCGAAGGCCGCGAATACGTTGTCGTCGACACGAATAACGGAACCGTATTGCGCCGTGGCGATGATCGCTATCGCCTGCCCCGCAGTTCGTCGTCCGACTACGTCCGGATTGGCGGAAGTCTAATAAAAGTCGACCGCCATACAAAAGAAGTAATAGATCTCATCCGCATCGCGGACCTAATTCTAGGCTAAGCAATCCAGCCCATTAGTCAATTTCCTCCCGTCAATCTGCGAGAACTTCCAAACACGCCGCAATGCGTCGCGCCATCACTCCGCAGCCACGCGCGCGACACCCAACATCCCCGCCAGATAGTGCCCGGTATGCGATCGCGCTTCCAATGCTACCGTCTCAGGCGTGCCAACAGCGACAATCTCACCGCCGCCATCGCCGCCTTCCGGCCCAATATCAATGATCCAATCCGCCGTCTTGATCACATCCAGATTGTGCTCAATCACCACGACGGAATTTCCCTGATCCACCAATTCATGAAGCACTTCCAGGAGCTTACGCACGTCTTCAAAATGCAGACCCGTCGTCGGCTCATCCAAAATATAAAGCGTTCGGCCGGTCGAGCGCTTCGACAGCTCCTTTGATAGCTTCACCCTCTGCGCTTCACCACCCGACAGGGTCGTTGCCTGCTGTCCAACCTTGATATACCCAAGCCCAACTCGCATAAGCGCGTCCATTTTCTCTCGAATCGATGGCACCGCCCTGAAAAAGGTTTGCGCGTCTTCAACCGTCATGTCCAAAACATCGGCAATCGACTTGCCCTTAAACCGGATTTCCAAGGTCTCGCGATTGTACCTCGCGCCCTTGCAGGTTTCACAGGTTACATACACATCCGGCAAGAAGTGCATCTCGATCTTGATCACCCCGTCGCCCTGACAGGCCTCACAGCGTCCGCCCTTCACGTTGAACGAGAACCGCCCAGGCTTGTATCCACGCGTCTTCGATTCCGGCAGTCCAGCAAACCAGTCGCGAATTGGTGTGAACGCACCAGTATATGTCGCGGGGTTCGAGCGCGGTGTGCGCCCAATGGGGCGCTGGTCAATATCGATGACTTTATCGAGATGTTCCAAGCCCTTAATCGTCTCGCAAGGTGCCGGCGTCTGTCGCGCGCCATTCAGCCGCATCGACGCCGTCTTGAACAAAGTCTCAATCGTCAAAGTTGACTTTCCGCCTCCCGAAACCCCTGTCACACAAACGAACTTTCCAAGCGGGAATTCCGCGGTAATGTCCTTAAGATTGTTGCCGGTCGCCTTCACTACTTTCAGCGTTTTATTGTTTCCTTTGCGCCGCTCATTTGGCACTGGAATTTTCCGCCGTCCTGACAAGTAGTCGCCAGTCACACTCTTCTTATTGGCGATGATCTTCGCGGGCGTACCGTGCGCAACCACCTCACCGCCATGCACTCCGGCGCCCGGACCGATATCAAAAACGTAATCCGCCTCGCGGATCGCTTCCTCATCATGCTCAACTACGATCACTGTATTGCCTTGGTCACGCAAGTTTTTCAGCGTCAAAAGCAACCGGTCGTTGTCTCGCTGATGCAGACCAATCGAGGGCTCGTCGAGCACATAAAGTACGCCGGTTAATCCCGACCCGATCTGACTGGCAAGGCGTATCCGCTGACTTTCGCCACCCGACAGAGTCCCGGCATTTCGCGCCAATGTCAGATACTCCAAGCCGACGTTGTTGAGGAACCCAAGCCGTTCCCTGATCTCCTTCAAAATCGCACGCGCAATCTCGTTTTTCTGCGCGCTCATCGTTTCCGGCGCGGCCTCTATCCAGGCGAGCGCCTCGCGGATCGACATCCGCACGATCTCACCCACATGCAGTCCGCCGATCTTGACCGCCAAAGCCTCGGGGCGCAGTCGAAAGCCACCGCAGGCTCCGCACGAGCGATTGTTCTGAAAGCGCTCAAACTCCTCACGAATCCAATTCGAATCAGTCTCTCGGTAGCGTCTTTCCATATTCGGAATGACGCCTTCAAACGGCCGCAACACCTGATACACCCGCCCGCCTTCGTCGTAACGGAACTTTATCTCCTCCTTGCCCGAGCCATACAGGAAAACCTGCTGCACTTTCTCAGGCAAATCTTTCCATTTGGTGTTCTTGTCGAATTCGAAATGCTTCGCAATTGATTCAATTGTCTGCAAAAAGTACGGAGACTTTCCTTTGCGCCAAGGCGCAAGCGCCCCATCATAGATTTTTAGATTCTGGTCAGGGACCACTAGCCGTTCGTCGAAAAACAGCTCTACACCAAGGCCGTCACATGATTGACAGGCCCCAAATGGCGCATTGAACGAAAACAGTCGCGGTTCGATCTCGGGGATTGTGAAGCCACTGACCGGGCAGGCAAAGTTTTCAGAAAAGGTAAACCGCTCGGGCTCTTCTTCATCGCCGACGGCCGTCTCTAGAATTGCGATACCATCTGCCAGATCAAGTGCTGTGCGGAACGAATCGGCCAGCCGTGTTTCCAACCCCTCGCGCACAACAAGACGGTCAACAACCACATCAATATCGTGGCGGAACTTCTTATCAAGCGTCGGTGGTTCGTCCAGTTCGTAGAATTGTCCGTCAACTTTTACGCGTTGAAAGCCGTGTTTACGAAGTTCTAAGAATTCTTTGCGATACTCCCCCTTGCGATCGCGTACGATGGGGGCCAGCAAAAACGCCCGCGTCCCTTCCTCCATCGTCATAACGCGGTCGACCATGTCCTGAACCTGCTGTGCCTCAATCGGCAAACCGGTTGCAGGCGAAAAAGGAGTACCCGCACGCGCAAATAAAAGGCGCATATAGTCATAGATCTCCGTGACGGTACCGACCGTGGAACGGGGATTCTTCGATGTCGTCTTCTGTTCAATCGAAATGGCCGGAGAAAGCCCTGAGATATGATCAACGTCGGGCTTTTGCATCATATCGAGGAACTGTCGCGCATAAGCCGAAAGGCTTTCGACATACCGGCGCTGCCCTTCAGCGTAGATCGTATCGAAAGCCAATGAAGACTTTCCCGATCCCGATAGCCCTGTGATCACCACAAGCTTATCGCGTGGGATATCCACATCGATATTTTTCAGATTGTGCTCGCGCGCACCGCGCACTTCGATGTTCTTCAAGTCGGCCATCACGTCACCTCTCGCCATTGAACAGAGAGATAGCGGCCCGTCCGCAAATCTCAATGGCGTAAACGGAACAATACAAGAACATCAGCCGTCCGTCACGCGGATTTCTCGATCTTTCTGTGGATAAGCCAAACCAACCCGCATCCAACGGCCGAAATGACAATTGCCGCCACCGCAAGTCCATTAAATCCAAACATCAATACGGCGGCAAAAAGAGGCGTAGAGGCGGCCGTTCCGATGTTGCCAAGTTGGGCAATCGCGCCGTTTGCGCGCGCTTGATCCGCCGGGTCCTTATTCAGCGCCGGAACGTTGGCAAACGACGCCCCGGGAACAAGACCAACGATCACGAAAAGCGCCATGACGATCCAAATCCGCGCAGGTTCGGGGGCGATCAATACCATTAAGAACCCGACAGATGTCAGCGAAAACCCCATCAGAAGGATCGACTTCGGTGCATACCAACGTGCCAGCCATCCTGCTCCAAAGGTGCCAATCAACGCGACCAAAGGTAGGACCGGCCCCGTCCATGCCCCCAAAACTTTAGGTAAAAATGTGAGCAATCCTAGGAACATAATTGTGTGCCATAAGAACCCAAGCGCGGGCGCAACCATCCTTGGCGATCCGTAAATCGCGACGTGGCGCGCCAGAACGTTTCCCTCCCAAACGCCCCGCGCCAGACCGCGCGGTGACAACGGCCAAAGGGCACCCATCAATACCAGCCCGAACGCTCCGTGTACGATATATGACTGTGATGGGCCCGCTAAAAGCGGGATCACGGCCGCGGCGCCTGCAAAGCCTACGCCAAAGAACGTCCCCCAAAGCCCCATGGCCACGGATACATCACGAGGCGTCGAAACCGCTGCCATCAACGTCGGAGCTGCGACGACAATGGCCAGATGGCTGAACCCTTCGACAATTCGCAAACCCATAAATATTTGAAAAGACGGTAAAACTGATTGAGAGAGCGAAATCACCGATGCACTTGCAAGTGCGACCAACAAAACGCGACGCGCCCCAAATTGTGCAACGATCATGCCCGCAGCGACACCAAAAAGGATGCCCGCAACGGAAAGCGCCGACACCGCAAACGGCAAAGCCGCGCCCGGGTAGATGCGTCCCAAATCAACCAATGTCAAAGAAATTTTTGCGAACTGCGCGGCGGCAAACAGCCCCGTAAGAAAGAGAAGTCCGATCAAGCGCCAGTCTGTTCGCATGGAGACGCTTGTCGCAGACTCGCCCGAAGCGTCAAGCGTTATCCCGCGGCCTCCGACACAAACGCCACAAGATATTTAGATCCAAAAGTAGGACCAGTGCTGCTCCGATCTGACCGATTAAAACTGCCCCCCAAAGGTCGTCAGAACCGACAGGTAAATGCTCCACGGCAAACCAAGAAATAATGGCCAAACCACTGCCATCCCGTCAGGAGCAACGTTGAACAACCCTTGCGACCCAATGATCGTGATCGCAAACGCGCCAAGATAAAGCAAAATGCCGGCCCCAAGTAGGAGCCGGCATATCAACGCGTTACGTGTCGTGGCGATCAAATGTGAATGACGCGATCATAAGCATCAAGCACACTTTCATGCATCATCTCTGACAATGTTGGATGCGGGAAGACTGTATTCATCAAATCTTCTTCAGTCGTCTCCAACTGACGCCCCACAACATAACCTTGGATCAATTCGGTCACTTCCGCGCCGATCATATGTGCACCAAGAAGCTCTCCGGTTTTCTCGTCAAACACAGTCTTAACCATGCCCTCGGTTTCGCCCAAAGCGATCGCCTTGCCATTGCCGATGAAAGGGAAACGACCAACTTTGATTTTATACCCAAGCTCTTTCGCTTTCGCTTCGGTGTACCCAACCGAGGCCACCTGCGGATGACAATAAGTACACCCTGCAATCGATTCTGGCTTAACCGGATGGACTTTGTTTTTGCCCGCGATCAACTCTGCAACCATCGTACCTTCGTGGCTCGCCTTGTGCGCCAGCCAAGGCGCGCCCGCGATGTCGCCAATCGCGTAAAGCCCGTCAACGCCTGTTCGACAGAATTCATCTGTCACAACATGGGTGCGATCAATTTTGACGCCCAGTTCCTCCAGCCCGAGCCCTTCGACATTGCCGACGATGCCCACCGCAGAAATCACGGCGTCAAAGTCCATCTTCTCAATTTTGCCATTCGCTTCGATATGCGCTGTGACCTTGCCCTTGTCGCGATCAAGCTGCTTGACCATGGATTTCTCCATGATTTTCATGCCCTGCTTCAAGAACGACTTCTTCGCAAATGCGGATATTTCGGCATCTTCCACCGGCAGAACGCGATCCATGACTTCAACCACAGTTGTGTCCGCCCCAAGCGTGTTGTAAAAACTCGCGAATTCAATTCCGATGGCACCCGACCCGATGACCAGAAGCTTTTTGGGCATCCGTGGTGGCTGCAAAGCATGCTTGTACGTCCAGACAAGATCACCGTCCGCCTCAAGTCCAGGCAATTCGCGCGCACGCGCGCCGGTCGCAAGGATGATGCTTTTCGACTGCAACTCTTCGACGCCTTTGTCCGTCTTGACCGAAACCTTGCCTTTGGAAGGCAGGGTTGCCGCACCCATAAAGACCTCGACCTTGTTTTTCTTCATCAGATGCACGACGCCACCGTTCAACTGCTTGGCCACACCGCGTGAGCGCTTCACCACAGCATCCAGATCGTACTCAATCCCTTCGACCTTCAGGCCGAATTCTTTGGCACGATGCATCAGGTGAAAAACTTCGGACGACCGAAGCATCGCTTTGGTTGGGATGCAGCCCCAGTTCAGGCAAATCCCGCCCATGTGCTCGCGTTCAACGATCGCCACCTTCAGGCCCAGTTGGCTGGCACGGATCGCGGCGACATATCCACCGGGACCTGCCCCGATCACCACCACGTCAAAAGTTTTAGCAGCCATTGGTTTCCTCCTGCGGCGATATTGTTCTACGTTAAACTATTTGCCACATTCGGAATGCCTTGTCACCCTAACGACGATGCTTCGGGGGAAGCCCCGCTACCCGTTGGGCGCAATGCTCTAGGCAACCAAAATAGTGTTCAGGCCGCCTCTGCCGCTTTCATTGCCTCAACCGTCGCCCCATAGCCGCCCTGCTCAAGGAAGACCGCTTCGGCTTCCGGCGTAAGACGCGACAAAGCCGCGTTCCGGTTGGGGAAACGGCCGAACTTGCGGACAACTTCGCGGTGTGCTTTGGCATGAAGAAGGTTTATGCCGCCGGTCTCTGGCATCCGCGTCATGATAAGACGCACGGCGCGGTCCTGATCGCTCAGGCACTCGGCATGAACCAGAGGCATATAAAAGAACTGCCGCGCGGGTTCGTCAATCTTCAGGTCCCATCCGCGCGAAATAGACGCTTTTGCTGCTGCTCTCGCCAGACCGTCTGAAGCGAATGCCTTTGGCGTGTCGCGAAACATGTTCCGCGAAAATTGATCCAGAAGGATAATATACGCCAAAGTCCCGGTCGCATGTGTAAGCCACAAGGACAATGCGCCCTCGCAAGCACGATTGTACACACATTCGAAACGGTCTCGCATTTCTTGATCAAGCTCGGACCCACCAGCATACCAGCCTTCCGGGCCTTGTTCGTCCAGCCAAAAGGCCAGAATGTCCTCAGGGTTCGTCATAATGCCACACTTCACTCCACCAAGTTTCACTTCCCCGTAATCGAATCGTTAACGAAAGATCATGATCGATCAAGGGGGTCGTCCTCATTTGGTTCTTCTTCGTCGTCATTTTCGACATTTTCAGCATAGTAATCCTGTGCCGCTTCAGCCGCTACCATGGTTCCTGTCGGCATCATCGGCGCGTAGCTTACCGCATCATAGCCTTCGGCTTCCTCGCTGTAGACCGACGCGCGTTGTGTCATCCGCCAGGCCACAAACGCCGCCATCGCAAACATGAAAAAGCTGAGGTAGACCCAGAACCCGCCAGGTCCAAACCTGGTCAGCATCCAACCCGTGATCATTGGGCCCATGATAGCGCCCAGGCCATTAATGAAAATCAGACCACCGGCTGCGGCGGCCATATCCTCCACCTGAAGATAGTCGTTCGTATAGGCGATCAGCAGGGCATAAAGCGGGTTGGACATCCCACCCATAATGAAGGCTGCAAACAGCACGACTTCAAAACTGCTTCCAAAGACCAGCCCCAATATGCCCGCCGACCCGCCGCCCAGTGCGGCCGCGAGAATCATCACGCGCCGATCCATCCGATCCGATAGCCAGCCAAACGGGTACTGAAACACCATGCCGCCGATAAAGATTGCCGAGACGAAAATCGAGATCTCGGCAACACTAAACCCTGCTCGCGTGCCGTAAACTGACGCCATGCCAAATTGGGCTGCAAAAATCGCGCCCAGCAAAAACATGCCAACGCAGCCAAGCGGTGAGAACTCATAGATCTGCCTCAGCGTCATCGGTTTTGTTGTTTCAAAAGTTGGTGATTTGGCAGCAGACAAAAGGATCGGCGCGAACGATAAAGAAACAAGAACCGACGGGATCACGAACAGGATAAACCCGGCCGGGTCCGCCACGTTCAACAGCGCCTGACTGGCCACAATCCCAAGCATCTGCGCCATGACATATAGTGACAAAGACTGACCGCGCGTCTCGTTGGTCGCCGAATTGTTCAGCCAGCTTTCCGCTGTCACATACACGCCCGAAAACGAGAACCCAAAGACCACGCGCAATGCGATCCAGGCCCAGGGGTCTGTGATTGTCGGGTAAAGGATCAAAACGGCAGAAATAAACGAG
This sequence comes from uncultured Boseongicola sp., assembly GCF_937988555.1. Taxonomy (NCBI): domain Bacteria; kingdom Pseudomonadati; phylum Pseudomonadota; class Alphaproteobacteria; order Rhodobacterales; family Paracoccaceae; genus Boseongicola; species uncultured Boseongicola sp. Next base: position 74,964 of record NZ_CALJXO010000200.1, read on the forward strand.
GCCAAAGCGGCAAAAACGCGGACGTGCCCCACGCGACGGATCATCTCGGGCGCCATCCGTGATCCGATCAGGAAGCCCGCAAAGTACGCAGAGGTTATGACTGACAGCTCTATCGTCGAGAAATTCTCAATCGACCCTCGAATACCAATAAGGGAGCCCTGAAGACCGTTTCCGACCATCAAAAGAAGAATTCCGAGAAGAAGTGCCCATGTACTGCCGAGAACCTTGAGCATGGTTAGTCTCCGTTGCCCTTTCAACCGCCTTAGCGCCCGCGTTGATAGCGGACACGCTTGCCTACGACTTGACCCCGGTCGCTTTCAGCCCTTTGGCAGCAAAAGTGACGCATCACCATAGGAAAAGAAGCGGAATTCACGCAAAATCGCATGAGTATAAATCTCGCGAATACGTTCAGACCCCATGAACGCCGAAACAAGCATCATCAGTGTTGATTTTGGCAGATGAAAATTGGTCATCAAAGCATCCGTAATCTTGAAACGGAATCCGGGCGTGATGAAAATATCCGTCGCCCCCTCCCACGCCGAGATTGTCCCGTCCGGCGCCGCGGCGGTTTCGATCAGTCGCAGCGCCGTTGTGCCGACCGGAATAATCCGCCCACCGCCAGCGCGTGTTGCGTTCATAGCTTCGGCAGCTTGCGCGGTCACCGTGCCTCGCTCGGCATGCATCTTGTGGTCACTGATGTCGTCGACTTTCACCGGCAAGAACGTGCCCGCCCCCACATGCAGCGTGATGTAAGTGATCTCGACCCCGTGCGCCGTCAACGCCGCCATTAAGGCGTCATCAAAATGCAGCGAGGCGGTCGGGGCAGCAACCGCCCCTGTCGCGCGCGCCCAGATCGTCTGGTAGTCCTCTTTGTCCTGCGCATCGGACTTGCGCAGCGCCTCGATATAAGGCGGCAAAGGCATCGCACCCGCCGCATTCAAAGCGGCATCAAAATCATCGCCGGTAAGGTTGAAACGCAGCGCCGCTGTCCCCTCGGCACGCCCCATCACTTCCGCTGTCAAAATGTCGGAAAACCGGATCACCTCGCCATCGCGGACTTTCCGCAAAGGCTTCAGCAGGGCCATCCAGTTCCCATCAGCAAGAGGATCCAGAAGCGTCGCCTCAATCCGTGCTTGCGTCACGCCCGCCTCGCCGTCACGCACCCGCATGCCCGAAAGCCGCGCCGGGATCACTTTTGTGTCGTTCACGATTAACCGGTCGCCAGGCCGTAGAAACGACGGCAAATCAAGTGCCTGCGCCTCGTCGATCGCCACCGGGCCCGCCACCAAGAGACGTGACGACGACCGCGGGCGCGCCGGGCGCGTTGCAATCAACCCCTCGGGAAGATCAAAATCAAAATCAGAAAGTTTCATGGTACTCAATTCGTTGGCGGCGGGCGGCGGAAAATTTCGCGAAACAGACCCGGCGTCAGGATCGACAATGGATTAACCCCGACGGTTGGCGCATTTGCAGGGCCGCTCACGCGGTAATTGAAGCCAAACAGACCTTCACCGCGACGACTAACGACCGATCCGACCGCATTCAGAAAATACAGCGGCGACACCACGCCCTGCAAATCAATCTCCTTGGCATCGAGGTCATAAAGTCCTGCTGCCGAGATGCCAAGCGACACGCCAATCGCCGCCGCCTCTTCCAAAACAAGCGCGTCCGGTGTCAACCTGAAACGGCCGTCCACAGTGGCAAAGCGAATACCCTGCCCCGAAAGCTGATCTATCAAGCCCACAAGGCTGATGGTGTCCAACAAAGCAGCCATCACCGGTGCATTCTGAATACGGATGTCTTCGATCAGAAACTCGCCACGCAGTGTGCCGGGCGCAGCCGTTGTGTCCGGTGTCAGCACAAGATCAAGCGTGCCGCCCATGGCGTTTTTCGTCAGCCCGGTCGACCGCACGACGCCGCCCGCATCACTGGCCTGAAGCCGGATTGCCGTCCCCCCATTGGCAGGCGCCAGCGTGCCTCGCACCGTGGTCTGGCCATTGAGCCGGGCTTCGAACGTGCCCGAAAGCCCGGCTTGCCCTGCATCAACCTCACCGGTCAAAGGCGCGAACGTGATGCTGTCGGACAAAACGAAGCTGTCAAGGGATACGGAAATCGGCGTACGGTCCCCGCCGCTTTCTGACACGGCAGCGCGCGGGAACTTGCGGAAATCAAGCGTCCCGCCCTCAATTGAAATCGCAGGCGACAGCCCCGCACCTCGTGGCGTTATCCGCGCGCGCGCATCAAGCCATCCCCCAACCCGCACTTGATCAAAAACCGCAGCCTCAAGCCCACCGTCCGCCGTCAAAGACAATCGCCCGTCCAACGCCAGACCGGGCGCCGAAATCTCTAGGCTTTGCACATCGGGAACGTCGCCAAGCCGCGCTACCAACTCCAACCCTGCCGGACTGCCCGGCTCCTTCGACCAGTTTAGCGCCGCGATTCGCATCCCTAAACCTTTAAGGTCAGATGCCACCGATAACAGCGGTGCCACATCTGGTTTTACCTCAAGCACATAGTCCGCACGGGTAGAGCCGCTGATCAGATCGCCGGGCAGTGGCAAACCAAACGCCTGAATGGCATCCGGTCCAAGCGTGACGCGCCCGGTAATACGGCTTCCTTCGGCACGCGCACCATCGCCCAGCGGCTGACGCCAATCTGCGGTCAGCGAAACGCCGTCAAGGTCAGCCGGACCGGCAATCCGCACTTCCTCAACAGAAGCCGAAAGCGCCATCCCGCGCGACGTCAGCACGCGCCCTGGCACGATAACTTCCGAACGGACGTCACTGAGCTGCCCCGTTACCTGATAGGTGACGTCCTCGGCGTCAATTCCATCCTTCAAAGGAAGCGTGACCCGCGCCGTCACTTCACCAATACCTTGCGCCAGATCAATCCCGCGCTCAGCCCTTTCCATAAGGCGCAAAGGTCGATTATTCGTTACCGAAAGCAGCGCCGGAATAGTTCCGCGCGCGCGTATCTCAAACTCGCCCATTGCAGGTCTTTGTTCGGTGTCCGGCACCCGAAACGTCGAGCCCGCGATATCAACGAAATCGCCAGTCCCAGCCATCACTCCGCCACCGGTCATCAGCAAATTAAAGACATCATCGTGGATGACGCCCCGGCCCGTCGCCCCCATGATCCGGGGCATATCGCGCAGAAACTGCACCTCACCTTGTGTAAAATCGAAGGTCAGCCCCATATCAAGCTTCTCGCCGGGGGACTTTCGCAGGGCGACATTGACGTCCTCAAGTAGCCCCGCTTTGACGTTGGAATTCAGCCATCCGCGCGTCACCGGAGCCTCGATTAGCGGCCAAAACTCCATTACTGTTGTGGTCGCGATACGCTGCGTGGCGGCATCCAGCGAAAGCGACCACCCGTCAGCCCCCGCCGAGACGACCCCACGCCCACGGATCGGTGCATCGTCGTTAGAAAGCGCAATCTGCGCCAATTCGACAGTGAACGGATCAAGCCGAAGCCGTAAATCCGCCCTAACGTCCTGCACCGCCACCGGCGCTTCGAAAACGTCCGCCCGGTCCAAGGCAAATTCTGAAATGAGAAACTGCCCTATAAATGCGTCCGGCCAGCCATCGGTGACTTCTGTCAGGTAGGTATGCCCCGTGGCCGTTGCCTCAAACGTTTCGGATTTCACCGCAACTTCGGTAAAATCAATACGTTGAAGGGCAGGATCAAACTCGAAATACGCACGCGCGACATCAAATCCGATTGGGTCCGCCCCCCCCGCAGGGCTCAATGCCCCGTCAGCGATGTCCAGAGTGCCCGACAGCCGCGCCAGCCCTTCCCCCCCGTCATATTCAGCCCGTACCGCGCCCGATATCGGCGCATCCAGCACGCCAAGCCATGACAGGGCCGGCGACTGCACCGCAATGTCGGCCGCAGCCACATCGACCAACCGCATTCCCAACGCGATATCGCGCGTGGCGTCATCGAAGGAAAATGACAACTGCACTTCAGCAACGTCATCCGTCCCGTTGAAGACATCCGACGACACCGACAGTGTCAGCCCGCTGGTCGAACGCCGCAGTTGCAACGACGCATTCGTGGCCTGCCATATGCGCCCGGTCCGCGCATCCTCAAGCGCGAACACCACGCGCTCGGCAGACACATCCTGAATGGACGCAAGCGGGCCTTCGGTCAAAGCCGCATCAAGCGCGCTCAAAATATCCGGAAGGCTTTGCGTTTCCCGCGGCACGCCACCTGCAGAACCAAAAGCAAAGGTTCCATCAGCTGCGCGCCGCAACGTGACCTGCGCCCCGTTCAGCACCACATGCTCTGCCGCAAATCGTCCGCGCAAAAGCCCGCTTGGCGACAACCGCGCCGACACACCGTTCAAAACCGCAACACCGCCCCCGCCCGTATCGCCGATCGACACATTCGACAGCCGCACCCTTGGCGCCAGATCGCGCCCCAAAGTGACGGCCACGGCGCCGATTTTTACCGCTCCGTCAGGCAGCCGTTCCGACACCGATACTGCAATCCGGTCCCGTATGCTATCCGGCAAAGGTACCGCGCGATCCGACAAAATCAGCCCACCCAGAAACAAGACAAAACTTGCCAGAACAACCGTCGAGATAAGCCCCCTGCCAAGCCGCCCATGCCGCTTGGCGCGCGCAACACGGCGCTCCGCCCGCGTCCGAGTGCGACGCCCAGGCTTGGGGGTGTCTGCCTCGGGCTGAGACTTAACTTCCGACTTTGGTTCCCTGGTCATAGACGTCTTTTCTATCTTTTTCCTGCCTCGCGCTCTGTATTCTCTGCCGATCCGCGCTAAAACCCAACAGGCATTCGTGACGCATCTTGTGAAACTTCTGAAAAAGGACTGCCCCATGTCGCTTGAAGGAAAAACCGCCCCTGATTTCACGCTCCCACGCAATGGTGGCGGAGACGTTACCCTGTCTGCGTTACGCCCCTCAAAAGTTGTTCTGTATTTTTATCCGAAGGACGACACCAGCGGATGCACCAAAGAAGCGATTGGCTTCACCGAAGCAAAGGCCGCGTTCAAAGCTGCCGGCGCCGTTGTGGTCGGCATTTCCAAAGACTCCGCCGCAAAGCATGACAAATTCATTGCCAAGCACGACCTTGATGTGATCCTTGCCTCGGACGCCGATGGTGACGTCTGCGAAACCTATGGCACCTGGGTCGAAAAGCAGATGTACGGCAAGAAATACATGGGGGTCGAGCGCGCGACCTATCTGATTGACGGAGCGGGAACGGTGGTGCGTGAATGGCGCAAAGTAAAAGTCCCTGGACATGTCGACACCGTTCTGGCGGCCGCACAAGAAAGCTAAACTCCCTCGCCCTTGACTGTCTTCGCGGATAGCCAAAGGGCGACAGGCCTTAAGGGACTATTCAGCATGGCAACGCTTGCAGAAATGGCGGTCGAGGTCCTAACCACCGCCAATGGCCGCGAAAAAACAGCGATCAGCCGCGCAAATGCAGCCCGATGGGTTGCTGCGCGTGGCGCGGGCGACGATATCGCTGTGGGGCACGCAGCTCCCCCTGCCTTTCCCGCGCGCCCTGAACGACCCGAACTGGTGTCGCCGCGCGATGTACCGCGACGCAAACCCGGCTCCCCTGACGGTCGGATTGCCCTTCTTCACGCCGTGGCGCACATCGAACTCAACGCCGTTGATTTGCACTGGGATCTTATCGCACGGTTCACGGACGTCTCCATGCCGCCCGGATTCTATGACGATTGGGTCAAAGCCGCAGACGAAGAATCTAAACATTTCAATCTAATGTCTGACTGTCTTGAAGCACTTGGCAGCCATTACGGCGCACTCCCGGCACACGCGGGCATGTGGCGCGCAGCAGAGGACACCGCCGGCGATCTTATGGGACGCCTTGCGGTCGTCCCCATGGTGCTGGAGGCGCGCGGGCTTGATGTGACGCCCGGCATGATCGAGGTTTTCCGCAAAGCCCAAGCAGACGACGCAGTGGCCGCCCTTGAAACGATCTATAGCGAAGAGGTCGCGCATGTGGCTTACGGCTCGAAGTGGTTTCACTTCCTATGCGGGCGAGACGGCCTTGATCCCAAACCCGAATTTCATGCCCTTGTCCGGCGCTATTTCCACTCAACCCTTAAGCCACCGTTCAACGAAGAAAAGCGTGCCGAGGCTGGCATCCCTCCCGATTTTTACTGGCCGTTAACCAACGAAGCCTGAAAGTCGGCGATATTCTGCCGAATTCATCAATTAAAACGACCTCTTAGGCCCACACGGGTCAGCGTGGTTGCCAGAGTTTTCCACAGCCGTTAACACCATGGAGTTGGCAGTCTTCGGGGGAATGATGCCGCATTGGGACAACGATGACGGGACAGGCAGAGTGATCCAAAGCTTCGCGAAAAAAATTCATGCGTCTCTCGAACGCGCATTCCCCGAACAAAGGCTTTTCCTGCGTTCGGATACAGAAACCCGCTTCATTCGCCTTTCGCCTACGACCCAATTCGTAGGCCTGACAGGCTCGGCCCTTTTGGTGGGTTGGACGATTATTTCCTCGGCCATTCTCTTGATGCAAAGTCTTGGCGCTGGCGACCTGCGCGAACAGGCACTGCGCGATCAGGCTGTTTACGAGGGCCGGCTGAACACTCTTGCCTCTGAACGCGACACGCGCGCAACCGAAGCCTCCGATGCGCAGGCACGGTTTGCCGTCGCTCTTGCCGAGGTTTCAGCGATGCAGTCGCGGCTTTTAAGGTCGGAAGAACGCGCTAAGGAATTCGCCACCGGCATCGACGTCATTCAAACCACGTTACGCGACGCGATGAACGAAAGAGACTTCGAACGTTCCAAAAACGAAACGCTGATCGCACGTATCGCTGAAACTGAGGCTGCAAGCCCGGAAGTGACCCGGATGAGCGATCTTGAGACCACGCTTGATTTTCTGTCCGTCGCTCTTGGCGATATCGCAGTCGAGCGTGACGAAATGCAATTGTACGTCGCAGAAGCCGAAAGCGCGCTTGACCGCGTCGCGCTGGACGCGCGCCTCGGAGACGAGCGCAATGAGCGCATCTTCAGCCAGATCGAAGACGCCGTTGAAACATCGCTGACCCCGATCGACAATATGTTCTCAGCCGTCGGACTGCCCACCGACAGTATTCTCGAACAAGTTCGTCGCACCTATTCAGGCCAGGGCGGACCGCTAACGCCTATCCGCGTCTCCACGTCAGGCGACGCCGAGATTGATCCAATAACCTCGCGCGCAAACGAAGTTCTTGGGCGCCTGGACGAATTGAACCTTTATCGCATCGCCGCCGAGAAGCTTCCTTTCGGCTTTCCTGTGCGCGGCAGCTATCGTAGCACCAGCGGCTTTGGCCCGCGTTGGGGCCGCACGCACGAAGGCCACGACTGGGCCGGATCGCGCGGCACACCAATACACGCAACCGCGGATGGAACGATCGTGCATGCTGGTCGTCAGGGCGGATATGGCAATCTGATCAAAATCCGCCACGACTTCGGATTCGAGACCCGCTACGCCCATTTGTCAAAAATCCGCGTACAAGTTGGCCAAAGGGTCTCGCGCGGCGAGCGTATCGGTGATATGGGAAATACCGGACGGTCGACGGGCACCCATCTTCATTATGAAGTGCGCGTCGGCGGTAAAGCCACCAACCCGTTGAAATACATCAAGGCAGCAAGAGATGTTTTCTAAAAGCAAAATAAACGAGCCGGGCCCCAAAACGGACGCGCCGGCGGATACTGAGAAAAAGGCCTCCGATATGAATCAACCAAAATCCGGAACAGACTTCACCTCATCGACCCCCAAGGCGAAGCCCCCTGCGTCGGTCCTTTCGGCTGATCTGAACATCACCGGTGACATTAAGACCACCGGTGACATCCAGATCGAAGGTAAAGTTGAAGGAGATATTCGCGCTCACCTTTTAACCGTCGGCGAAGGCGCCACGGTAAACGGCGAATGCATTGCGGATGACGTTGTGGTCAACGGCCGTGTTGTCGGGAAAGTGCGCGGATTGAAGGTGCGCCTGACCTCTACTGCACGTGTCGAAGGCGACATCATCCACAAAACCATCGCGATTGAATCCGGCGCTCATTTTGAGGGATCGGTTCAGCGTCAAGAAGACCCGCTAGCCGGTGCTAAGGCCGGCATGTCGACGAAGCCTGCAACGGCTCCGACGCCCTCTGCGTCTTCGCCTGACACCAAAAGCTAATCTCCTGATTCTACAGGCAAACAAAAGGCCCGCGCTTTAATCGTGCGGGCCTTTTTCGTGCGCTATGCACCATCACACCGGGTGATATAGCGCCCGCCGATACAGATGCCATGTTGCATGACCCAAGACCGGCAACGCCACAAACAACCCCAAAAACGCGGGCAACATCGCCACAAATAATAGTACCGCTATCAGCACCGCCCAGGCGCCAAGCACCGCCTTGTTTCTGGCAACTGTCTTAAGGCTAATCAGCATCGCGGTCACAAAATCGACTTCCTTGTCCACCAATAACGGCAAGGACATCACCGCAATCCCGTAGACAAAGAACGCCACGCCAGCCCCCACCAAAGCCTGCATGACCATCATCGCGATGCCATTGGAGGTGAAATAAATCTCATAAGAACTGCTCACATTCGTCAGCGCCGACAACCCAAAGAACATCGCGAACGTCATATGGGCGAAAAAGCTCCAAAACAGGAAAATCAGCGTCAGAATAACCCCGATCCAGGGCAACTGGCGCGTGCGTTCGCGCCAGACCACACCCACGATTTCCGATTGTTCCAGCGGCTCGCCTGCTTCAATACGGCGGCTCACCTCGTAAAGCCCGACAGCAGCAAATGGCGCGACCAAAGGGAAACCCAAAGCAAAAGCCAGCGTCCACAGGAATGTCCCCGCCCCAATCCAGACAAGCCCGACGCCCACTAAAACGTAAAACGCGCTAAACGCCAATCCATACCCCGGAGCCCGCCGGAAATCCCAAAGTCCCGCCTTCAGCGAGGACCAAAGCTCTGCAAAAGTCACCTGCCCAATCTCCGGGATCGGCGATGCTTCACGTTCGTCCGGTTCCATTAAGCCCTCTCACGCCACGGATATGCTCTAAGGTACAAAAGCACGCTGCCTGCCGGGCCGCAAGGCAGCGCAACTGGCTCATTCGTCCTGCGGACACAACAGTCGGATCAATCCCGACAAGTGCCATATAATCAGTGCGCACCACCGCATGCTCTGCGCACAAGGCCGTCGAGCGCGCATTGTCGTCCCGCACACCACTGTAAAACTTCTAAAATCCAATATCCTCGGACATCCGCACCATCGCATCGGCACCAAGGATCAACGCAATTTTCTCTCGCCGACGGTCAGGGTGTGTGGACAACATCCCCCACCAACAATGATCACCCACCGGCGCCGGTGGATGGAAACAGTCAACCGCTCCAGCAGAGGCCACAACCCGTCCGCTCGCGCGACAACAAAATCACGCCGCGTCTTAATTGCCCCCCGCATCACCGCCGCCGCAGTTGGCAAGACCCCGCACAGTCAAGGG
>NZ_CALJXO010000201.1:0-3114 GCF_937988555.1 uncultured Boseongicola sp.
TTTTGCGCCTTATGTAACTGTAGACACCGAATTCCTTCGCGAACGCACGTACTATTCAAAGCTTTGCCTTGTTCAGTTGGCGATCCCGGGAGACGCGCAAGAAGACGCGGTTCTGGTCGATCCCCTTGCGAAAACTATGACGCTTGAACCGCTGTATGAGCTTTTTCGCAATGAGAATGTGGTGAAAGTCTTCCACGCGGCGCGCCAGGACCTAGAGATTTTCTTCATCGAGGGTGGTGTCATTCCAAAACCGCTGTTCGACACACAGGTCGCGGCAATGGTTGCAGGCTTTGGTGAACAGGTTGGCTATGAAACGCTTGTGCGCAAAATAGCCCACGCCCCGCTTGATAAGTCGTCGCGGTTCACTGATTGGTCGCGCCGCCCTCTGACGGACGCGCAAAAGACCTATGCCCTTGCGGATGTAACGCACCTGCGGGTGATTTATGAATTCCTCGCAGCGGACCTCGAAAAGTCGGGTCGGCGCGAATGGGTCGAGGAGGAACTTGGCGTTCTCGAGGACCCGGCGACCTATGTTGTCGAGCCTGACGACGCCTGGAAGCGGCTGAAGACGCGCACAAACTCTGGCCGGTTTTTGGCGGTCGTCCGGGAGTTGGCAAAATTTCGCGAAATCTATGCACAGACGCGGAACATTCCACGTAGCCGGGTGATCAAGGACGATGCTTTGCTTGAACTGGCCTCCACACGGCCTGCGACGCTGGAAGACCTGAGCCGCTCAAGGCTTTTGTTGCGCGAGGCGCGCAAGGGCGACATTGCTGAGGGTATTCTTTTGGCCGTGAAGGTTGGCATTGAAACGCCTGCCGAAGATCAGCCCAAACCGGATAGATCGCGCGACAAGATGCAGGTGAACCCGGCACTTGCCGATCTCCTGCGGGTTTTGCTTAAAGCGAAGTCCGAGCAACTGGGCGTGGCGCAAAAACTGATTGCAAGCTCGGCCGATCTCGATGAGATCGCAGCAGGGCGGCGTGATGCAAAATCACTGGCCGGGTGGCGGCACACGGCCTTTGGCAAGGACGCGCTATTGCTGTGCGAGGGTCGGCTGGCGTTGCGGGCCAAAGGGCAATCCGTCGAGGTCTTCGAACTTTAGACCCGCGCGCGTAGTGCCTTGAACACAAGCGGGGCGACCGCGATTACTAGCGTAACCCGAAGCACGTGGATGGTGACCACATAAGCAACATCCGCACCCATCGCGAGAGACAACAGGCTCATCTCGGGCAGCCCGCCGGGTGCAAAGGTAAGAAATGTCTGGCCAAACCCAATGCCGGATACCTGCATGACAATCAAAGCCGTGCAAATTGCGACCACTAACATCAAGCCAGACGCCAAGCTAGCGAGGGCCAAATCGCGCAGGATTTCGCGCGCGGGCACGCCCAGAAAGCGACAGCCCACGACAGTTCCCATTACCAATTGCGCCGTATTGACAGCCAGCGTCGGTGGCGGTGCATTTGTCAGCCCCGCAAGATGCACGATCGCAGATAAAAGCATTGGCCCGAGGATTTGCGGGGCAGGAAGCCTAAGCTTCGGGCCGAGCCAGGCGCCAGCCACCGCACAGGCTGCGAGAATGACAAGGTCCCATGAAGACACGTCCGCAAAGCCAGTATAAAGGCGAGCGTTTCCGGTGGCCGACACATCCATAACGACCGAAAAGAAAAACGAAACAAATCCGACAACGACCAATATGCGGCTGGCATGGGCCAATGCGATCCGCCGCTCAACGCCCCCCGCTTCCGAGCCGATTATCATCATGTCGCTCAACCCGCCCGGGGCCGACGAGAAGTAGGCGGTGACGACGTCGTAGCCACCAATTTTACGATACACCAAGAATGCGAGGCCGGAGGCAACGGTGATATAGATCGGCAAAATCGCGATAGTGAACAACCAGCTTGAAGCTTGTCCAAACAGATTAGGCGAAAACGCCGAGCCCAGCATCACGCCCAAAATCGGCAGCAGCAATTTTCGAAGAAGGATAGGCGCCGCGAGACTTGCACCCAGAACGGCCGCAAGTGTCACAAGAAGGATCGGCCCCAGCATCCACGGCAGAGGTATCCCGAGACGACTTGCAATCACCGCGCCGACAAGTCCAATCGCCAGACCGAGGCTTTGACGCAGAGAGGTCGAAAAAGACGAGGCCCCGATCAGCGGCCAACTGTCCTTGCGTTGCTTGCCGACAAAACACGTATACTTGTGATACCGGCCAGCTCAATGTCTGATAAATATGCGCCCGCGACCAGTTCCCGCGATTGCTGTGTCGAGACGCGGGTTTGCTCTTCGGGTGGTCGCGCGCGGAATGAATAGACAATGACACCCGTGCCGGCCGCGGCGGCGCCTTCGCGCACCAGCTGAGCATCGAACCATCCTTGCGAGGGTGGTAAGCCTGTTGCGCGGATGATTATGCCGCCGGGTAAACGCTCGCTTACAAGGGCGTCGACGCTTTGTACTAGCGGTCGGTCCTCAATCAAGGGAGCGATATCCACCTCGCTTAGGCGTTCCACCGGCTCTTCCTGGCTCAGCCAACGAAACGGATTTAGTGCACTGTCGCCTATGCCGCACCCGGTCAAGGCAAGCGCCATCACACTGAGTGTTATATACTTCGTTCGCATCATGCGTGCTGTCCCGCTTTTGTCCGGATGCCTTCTGCTATCGGAAACCGAACGACAAGAAAAGTCCACGTGGCTGGACCTTTGCACTTTCGAGGCCTAGATCAAATTTGAAAGATACGAGGACACCATGGCCACTGACGCGTTTGAAGATATCGCTGAAACTTTTGAATTTCTCGAAGACTGGGAAGATCGCTATCGCCATGTGATCGACATGGGCAAGGCGATGCCGCCGCTGGAAGACGCGTTCCGCGTTCCCGCGACCAAGGTGGATGGCTGCGCCAGTCAGGTATGGCTGCTTCCCGAGATTGAAGGCGCTGGCCCCGATGCGGTGTTTCGCTTTCGTGGTGAAAGCGATGCAATGATCGTGCAAGGCCTTATTGCGGTTCTGCACGCGCTTTATGAAGGCTTGACGGTCTCTGATGTGCTGAAGGTAGATGCCGCAGGCGAACTTGGCCGCCTTGGATTAAACGACCATTTGTCGGCCCAACGGTCCAAC
>NZ_CALJXO010000202.1:0-4962 GCF_937988555.1 uncultured Boseongicola sp.
CCACAACAGTGCCGCGCGGCGCATCTTCAGCCAACACCCGAAGAGGGCGATAGACTTGCACGGGATCGGCTTTGCCCTTCACGCGAATGGGCGGAATGGCTTGGAATTGAATGCGCGAGCTGGCGGCATCAAAGATCGAAACATCGCAAAGTATAGCCGATCGTACACCAGATAGCTCGGCCCCAGCGGCCTGCATCAACCGCGCCGCTAGGTTTGTCTTGTCACCGATGGCCCCATACGTCCTCTGCGCTGCGCCGCCGTAGGCACCTACCCGCATCTGCCCACATGCCAAACCGATCTGCAAATCTGTGATCCCGTCAAACTCAGCTGGAGGCATGCTCAACTCCATTGCCGCGAGCGTTGCCCGAACAGCATCATCACTTCGAGACAAAGGCGCACCAAAGGCGATATAGAGGTATGATCCCTTGTCGCCGACCGTGACTTGAATGACGGATCCGCCATGGGTATTGACCACCTTGCCAACCCAAGTGAAGAACGCGTCTAGGCGCAGCGCCGCTTCTGGGTCTTGGTCGTAGTCTAAGCCACCGAACTTTAGAAACAGCGCGGCCACAGGGCGCAACTCGGAGAGCATGTCGCTCTTTCCTGCACGGACGTGATCAAAAACAGTCGGCAGCATCCATGGGCGGGCTTGGTCTTCGCTGATCTCGGAAGGCAGTTCGGCCCAAGGAGCATCAGCAACACCGGACTTCAAACCGCTGACAACGGCATAGGCGCCATTTTCTCGTAGCTCGACCACATCAAGATGGTCGAACCCTTCCTGCAAACCTACACGCGCAACAATAATTTCACCTTTGTTGGCTTGATGCTCCGCCGCCGAGAGGGTTTGAAGGGATTGGCCGGCTAGCACATCGAACTGGTGGCCTGCATCCTGTCCGACCAATATTCGCCTTGCTGTTCCGGCGGCAACTGCAACTTTGATAGCCAGTTCAACCGGCGTATCAGCATGGGTCAAAACGGTTTCAAACTCCGTCATTCCAGCCTGCATAGCCAATGCACAGGCGACCGCCCGGTCGGCGGCCTTGTCACCGCAGGGCTCTCCATTTGCATCCAAATCGTCAAACCAACACGTGATTGCGTCGCCACTAAACCCGATTACGCAGCCACCAAACCTATGCACCTCAGTGATCAAAACTGAGAAAACGCGATTGAGGTGGCGAATGACCTCCTCGGCACCGCGCTGCAGTCCGATTTCTTGCGCAAGCGCTTCAGTCAGGGATGTGAAACCAGAGATGTCTGCAAATAGCGCAGCCCCCCGCACGTGCTCGGGCAGTTTTCTGTTCGCAGTAAGCGCATGTCGTCGATCAATCGGCATGTAGACGCCAAGAGTTTCGGCCTTTGCCAATTCCTTCTCTTCAATATCGAGCTGCAGCTGATGAAGCTGCTGGAACAGGCGCTGCTCTCGGGCGCGCACTTCCTGCGCCATATTGCGAAAAACGCGCGCCAGTTCCCCTAAGGCATCGGTTCTCGCCGCCACTCCATCGATCATCTCCGGCTCAAAAGCCCGCTTTTCAATCGCGCTGGCCGCATTGGTCAAAGCTTCCACCTGCCGCAAATGCTCTAGCGCCTCGCTAAATAATTGCGCGTTGTGCAATGCCGCCCCCGCATTTGCAGCAATCGTGGTGAGCAGGCGCAATTCCTCGTCGCCAAACCGATCTTGGGCCCGTGTGCTTTGGACTGAAATCACTCCAATCGTGCCTTTGGTCGTTTGGATGGGCACGGCAAGATAGGAGAGCGGCTCGACTTCCCCAACCAAAGTCACCCCAAAGCCAGCGAGAGACTCACTGACATTCTTGTTCATCAGTAATGGCTTGCCGGACTCGATAATCTTACTTGTGAGCCCCTCACCCAGTACGAGTGTCTCAAACTCAACACCATACTTATAAGGGAAAGAAATCAGGTCGGTTTCCTCATCAACCAAAGCCACATAGGCAATGTCAGCGTCGAAAATCTCGCGCACCTGATTGCCAATCAACTCGATCGTGTTGTCGAGCTCTGACTCCGCGACCAAAGCTTGAGAGATTTTCCCGATAGCCCCCAGCTCAACCGCACGCTTTTCCGTTACTTTCAAAAGGCGCCGCGCCTCATGCAAGAGCCGGGCATTTTCAATTGCAGATGCGGCGTAGGCCGCAAAAGCCTCTGCCAAACGGGCATGGGCTTGCGTGTAGAAATTCGCTTTTAGGCTATCGAGCGTGATCATACCGATCAGCTGGTCGCCGAAGATCAACGGCACCCCCATCCAGCCTTTCACCTGAACACTTTCGTGTTCATCGGTGAAGTTGCTGAACTCCTGTGAGACATCGCTCACGATGACTGGTTCGCGCTGTTTGAGAACCTTCGTGGCAGGATCGTCTGGACTGCCCCAGTCAAAACTCTGCCCAATCACCTCATCGACATTAGGGAAGCCATTGGCCCCTACGATTCGCAACTTTTTGCCGTCGATCTGCTGAATACTGCCGCTGTCATAAGGGATGACGCGGCGCAACTCGCTCAAAATCAGATCAAAGACCTGACGCAGGTCCAACGTGCTACCCAACGACTGCGCCGCTTTTGTTAATGTATCCGCCTGGTTGCGCGCCTCGCGCTCGGTCTCGAACAGTCGCGCATTCTCGATCGCAGTGGCCGATTGTGCCGCAAAAGCCATTGCAACGTCTGCATGGTCCTGCGTGTAAAACGCCTCCTGTTTATGATCCAGAGTAATCATGCCGATGAGCCGCTCACCAAACAAAAGCGGCACGCCCATCCAGCCCTTCACGCTGCCCTCACCATGGGTCTCATCGTTGAAATGTTCAAATCGTGCCGAGACATTCTCAATGATGATCGGCTTATGTTTGAGCACGACATCGGTCGCAGGATCATCCGGATCACCCCAGTTAAATCGTTGGCCGATCAATTCGTCCAGGTTTGGAAATCCATGCCCTCCAACGATCACCATTTCGTCGCCAGCAATTTGTTGAACACTACAGCTGTCGTAGGGAACGACCTTGCGAAGTTCCGTCAAAATTAACGAAAATACCTGCTGCAGGTTTAAAGTGCTGCCGAGCGATTGCGCCACTGCTCTCAATGTGTCGGCCTGCTTTCGCGCTGTACTTTCAGTTTCGAACAAGCGCGCGTTCTCGATGGCAGTCGCGGCCTGCGCGGCAAATGCGGTTACCAGATCAGCATGTTCTTCGGTGTAGAAGTCTGCTTCGAATTTATCGAGAGTCAAAACACCAATTACTTCGTCGCCAAACATCAAAGGAGCACAGATCCAGCCCCGGATCATTCCGCCACCGTGTACCTGACTGGCAAAATGAGGATGATTTGAGACGTCTGCAAAAACCTGCTGTCTGCGAGACTCCAGAACCTGAATACTTGGATTGGCATCGTCGTCCAGCTCAAATCCAAGGCCAAGCATAGAGTCCAGAACGTCAAACCCTCGGCCGCCAACGATTTCGAGACGACCGTTCCTGATGACCTGAATCGACGACGAGTTATAAGGAACGACCTTCTGCAGCCCGCCAAGAATAGCGTCAAACGTATCTTGGGCATTGAGCGACTTACCAAGGACCTGGGCTACTTCAAAAAGTGTTTCAGCTCGAATCTTTGCGGCTTCAAGCTGTCCAATACGCTGGTTTGCAAGTTCCAGCGCCTCCCGCAATTTCTGCGGGCTATCCTCCACTGTTCCCATGGAGAAATGGTACTTGCGAGTTGTCGACTAGTCGAGTCGCAATTCTCTCTTTCCTGCTGAACCTCGTTTCACTTCTGGCAAAATTTGACTGAAGTCTGGCCCAAGCGCCAGTTGTTTGTAAGGCACGTATAAATGGGAGAGGTGGTGCGACTTGCGCGAACACTGGCCGTTGTCTGTGATGTTGAGCGTTGGCAAAAAAGCGCTTGAGAACCGGTTGATCCGGCGTTGGCTTAAGTACGGCTTTCCCAAACCGCAAGCCCGCGCAAAGGCACGGCACAACGAGCTTCCGTACGCGACCCGCTGTCTGGAAAACAGCGTGCCCGCCGATATGACGGTTTGGCACTAGGCGCGTTTTGGAGAAACCCGCGCAGAGCTATCGAACCACGTAAACCGAACAATTTGCATGGCGGACCACGCGCGAGGCATTGGGGCCAAGCAGGTAATCTTTCAGGTCGGGGTTGTGCGCGCCAAGCACGATCAGGTCGGAACCCGCCAGTTTTGCAGCATGCAGGATCTCTTGATAGACACTGCCCACCGCAACAAGGTGTCGCACATTGGCATTAGCGTCCTTGCCAAGCAGGCCTTCAGCAAAGGACTTCAGTTGCTCGTCAGCCGTATCACGCGCAGTCGCGACGTGATGTTCCTCAAAATACGCGCCTACGACGGTTGCGCCGAGATCGGGAACAACAGTGAGCAGATCAAGTTGCGCGTCCTCCATTGCCGCAAGTTGTGCGGCTTTTTGAAGGACGACGGCTTCTTCGTTGGGGCGATTGATGTCGATGGCACAGAGAATGGTCTGGGTCATGCGGGTTGCTCCTCACGAGTGGTTGGCGGTGCGCGGCGCGTTTGCAGGAAGGCGACGAGAGCCAAAAGCATAAGCGCCGGGATGAAGATCAGTTCTTTAGGAAGCTGGTTGGCGGTGGCCTGTACGCTGGAGATTGCCACCGGGTCGTCGCCGTAGAAGTCAAACGTCGACAAGGTGTCGGACAAGTCCGTGCCAAAGCTCGGTTCGTCCATGCGCTGTACGTCGCCTTCTGGCACCAGGATCATCCCAAGCGCTTCGAGGCGTGCTTCTGCGCCGTCGACGTCCGGCACAGTTAGCGGCACTGTCACGTCTTTCACCTCAAGCGTGTCGAAATCAGGACCGGAGATGATTGAAGTGGTCCGGCAAATTTGGACAGCGTGCTAAGGTGTATCCAACACGAACGAATGGATACGAGAATGACGAAGCGACGGAACTTTTCAGACAAGTTTAAGGCCACGGTAGCGCTTGA
>NZ_CALJXO010000203.1:0-12634 GCF_937988555.1 uncultured Boseongicola sp.
GTCAGCCAAGAAGAAGTGGCGAAAGATCTCTGGGCCAAACCGTCTGCCAGAAGTCATTCAGGGGGTTGAGTTCAAAGACGGGATCAAGCAGCTTCAAACTGCCGCCTGATGAGGGCCGTCACCAACTTTTGGGCATATCTCGGTAAGCCCTCATGTAGACGCTGCACAGGAAACGCTCGAAACCTATGACTTCGACGTCGACGCCAGCAAGCTAAGTTCCGCACAGGTCTCTTCTCTTGCGCTGCTGAGCGTAGACAGCGACATCCAGCATCCGGGACGTGCAGAAGCACGTGCGAAGAATTCGATCCGCGCGATCTTGAAATAATTGCCCGCGCCCAAAGCCCGAAGCTTCATTCCCCAAGAAGCGTCGGTCAGAAAAGTAAAAAGACCATTACAGCAGCAGTGGTCTTTTCTTGTTTGGGCCAGCTTCTTTGTCCGCAGGGCTTTGTCACGTTAACTCAGCTGAACCAATTATGCCGGCGTAATCCCAGATCAAGCAGGCACAATTTCGAACCATTCAGTGAATGCCTTGGCGCGGGTTTTATGGAGAGTTCGGCGGGAGACCAGATGGCGTTGTAAATTGAAGTGATTGTAGATGGCATCGTGGACGGACAGAAACCGTTGCATCGAGACTGAGCCCTACCGCCGTCAGGCTTTGGGACACCGGACTTTTGGGACAAAACGGACAATAGCTCCGCTTCCCCGGTTTTTCGTCATGGGCTTTTTGTCCGTTTTGTCCCGCAACTGAGACATCGAGAGTGGGCGCAGCGAACGGCCGGTTTGGGGGAATTGTGCTGCACTGCCGCAACTCGGTCGCTGTTTCGACCGGTGTGTCGTAGCAATGTTCGCTGCAAATGCATCAAAGCGGACCTAGCTACGCATCGCAGTGAAAGTCCGCCTCCTGACATTTGTCGTGAAATGAAAGGCGCAGTGCTGAGCGAGAGCTGGCAAAATTGTGGCCGTTCACACCTCAATCCTCACCCATTTTCAACCTGGAGCGCCAGCTGCGCTGTCTTGTAATCGCCAAACGTCATCCGTTCGAAGGTCTCCACACGAGAAAGAAACGGCTTGGTGGTCGCGGCAGCAAAAGTGAGTATAGGTGCCGTACGATATGCGCAACAATCTCTGCGTTATTTACCCCAAGGCCGGGATTTACCTGTCTCAGAACGGGCGTCCGACTTGCGCCGCTTACTTCCAGTGCTTTTCGACATCTGGCGCAGAGCAGCCACACGGTTTTCTGTGGCAGGATGGGTTGCAAAAAGGTTGTCCATCCGCTGCCCGTGTAGAGGGTTGATGATAAACATATGCGCGGTTGCCGGGTTGCGCTCCGCTGACATGTAATCGATTGCTGCCGCACTCCGCTCGAGACCCTCAAGTGCATCCGCAAGCCATATCGGATCGCCGCAAATCTCAGCGCCGATCCGGTCTGCCTCGTATTCTCGACTGCGCGAGATCGCCATCTGAACCAGCATTGCCGCAAGTGGGGCGAGGATCATCATCGCGAGAGTACCTGCTACACCGATCCGTTCACGCGAACCGCCGAAGAACATCGCGAAGTTCGCAAGCATCGAAATTGCACCCGCAAAGGTTGCGGTCACGGTCATGATCGCTGTGTCGTGGTTCTGGATATGCGCCAACTCGTGGGCGATGACCCCGGCCACCTCTTCACGCGACAGGCGTTGCAATAGACCGGAGGTCACAGCAACGGCCGCATTTTCAGGATTCCGACCAGTTGCAAAGGCATTGGGTTGAGCGGCATCAATCAGGTACACTTTCGGCACAGGCAAACCCGCTCTGCCGGACAGTTCTTTGACCAAGACGTTCAGGCCGGCCCGGTCCCCTGGCGCTACGGGTTGCGCATTATGCATCCGAAGCACCATTTTGTCGGAGTTCCACCACGAAAAGGCGTTCATGCCGCCAGCTGCAATAAGCGCGATCGCTGCGCCGCTTCCGCCGCCCAGTAAGTATCCGACACCCATGAAAAGTGCGGTCATTGCCGCCATCAGCATCGCGGTTTTTACGTATCCCATCTAATTCTCCTGGCAATCGTTCCACAAATATGGGGAGCGAATATGCCTTCAGCAATGCCCCAAAAAGTCCTGTAAAGAATGGCGGCGTCGAGTGCGGCAGCTGTCGGGCGCTGATTTGGCACTCTCGGAGACAGCTCTTCAGGGTATTGCGTCTGTCCTGCCTGCCGGATGGGCGCATGGCGCCCGCTATTCAGATGAGCAATGGATTGGACCAGAGCGGCATCGCTGAGAGACAGCAAGCCGCGAAAACCAGTCACGCTTTTAAACTGGTCATTATTTTTAGGTCAGAATACATATACGATCTTGTTCTGGGCGAAGACGCTTAACCCAGACGTCCGTTCAGCTTGAAGAAACCAGCAGGTTGAAACATTTTTGTTGTCTTCTTATCTCCACCGATGATCCCGGCCAGCCCTTCTACAAATATAGAGGTTTTCACCATGACAGATGCGAGTGAAAAAGAGACATTTTCTTTCCAAACAGAGGTGGGGCAACTCCTTGATATCGTTGCAGGGTCACTCTATTCCAATCGCGAAATTTTTCTTCGTGAGTTGGTATCCAACGCCTCTGATGCTTGTGACAAACTTCGGTATGGGTCCCTTACAAATCCATCGCTTGCTGAAAACTCTGGAGAATTCTCAATTTCGCTGGAGGTCGACAAGAAAGCAAAGACACTATCGGTCTCTGATAGCGGCATCGGGATGAGCTACGATGATTTGCTGGAAACGCTCGGAACAATCGCGAGGTCGGGCACGGGCGCGTTTCTTGAGGCGCTGAAGACTGGCGAGAAGGGTGACTTGGGACTGATTGGCAAGTTCGGCGTCGGCTTTTATTCCGCTTTCATGGTTGCCGACCGTGTTGACGTTTTAACGCGCAAAGCAGGTGAGGAAAAAAGCTGGCAGTGGTCTTCGGACGGGAAGGGCGAATTCACAATCGAGCCCGGAGAACGCGAAGCATGCGGCACGACTGTCGTCTTGCACATGAAGAAGGATGCGAAGGAGTTCCTCGAAGAAAGCCGCATTCGCCACATCATCAATACCTATTCCGAACATATCAGCTTCCCAGTGAAGCTCGGTTCAAACACTCTCAATTCGGCTTCTGCGATCTGGACCCGCGCGCCCAAAGATATCACCGAGGAGCAGCATACAGAGTTCTACCATCACACGTCACATGCATTCGATAAGCCGTGGCTTGTCATGCATAACCGCGTCGAAGGTACGGTGAACCACACCAGCCTTCTTTACATACCTTCGACGGCACCGTTCGATTTGTTCGACGCGGAACGTAAAAGCCACGTGAAGCTGTATGTGAACCGGGTCTTTATCTCTGACACAACAAAGGATCTTATTCCTGCCTATCTGCGATTCCTCCGGGGTGTGGTCGATTCACAGGACCTGTCACTCAATGTCTCCCGCGAGATGCTCCAGTCGGATCCAAAACTTGCAAAAATAAAAACCTCGATCACGAAAAAGGTGCTTGGTGAGCTGAAAAAGAAAGCGAACAAGGCTCCGGAAGAATATGAGAATTTCTGGCACAATTTTGGGGCTGTTTTAAAAGAAGGCTTGATTGAGGATCCGTCTTTGCGGGAGAGGATTCTTGAGGTCTGCCGCTTTTCGTCCACCAAAAGCGGTGAATTGACCAGCTTGTCAGACTACGTGAGCCGCTGCAAAGACGGTCAGGAGGCGATATATTACTTGGCCGGGGAAGATGCGAAGAAAATTGCGCATTCTCCCCATTTGGAAGGCTTCAAGGCCAAAGGCGTAGAAGTGCTGCTGTTGTCAGACCATGTTGATGAGTTCTGGCTGCAGCACATCACTGAATTTGAAGGTAAGCAGTTCAAGTCCGTCACGCGGGGAGCGACTAATCTCGACAAAATCACCACTGATGAAAAAGCGAGCGACAAAGAGGATGATGATGAAGCTCCTGATCTCGTTGATCTAATTGCGTCAATTAAGCACGAGCTGGGTGATGCGGTTAAAGATGTTCGCCCGTCAAAGCGATTAACCGACAGCCCTGTGTGCCTGATTGCAGACGAGGGGGACATGGACGTCAACCTTGAGAAACTGCTGAAGCGGCATGGTCAGTTGCAGCAGGATATGCCGAGGGTTCTTGAGTTGAATCCTGACCACCGGATTATCAAAAAACTCGCTGAGCGCGCGAAAGGCACCGAGTCAGCGTCCGATCATTTACTCAAGGATGCCGCTCACTTACTGCTGGACCAGGCACGTATTGCAGATGGAGAAGTGCCGTCCGACCCAGCCGATTTTGTTCGCCGTCTTGGGTCGGTCATGGATAGTGCTTTGTAGGGAAGCGTTTGCGATCACGTGAGATAAGGGTTTTCAGCAGTCCAAATTGAGTGACGAAGATCTTTGAAAACCCGATTGTAAAGTGGTTGTGTTAGTAGCCCTGGTCGCTGATTTAGCAGCGCTTGGTTTGCGCCGCCGCTCCCGATCTAGGCCCTGTTTCCCTGTGTTCACTTCTGGCTCGATAACTGCTAAACATGCAGCGGTTTTTCTGTCTGTTTGTCGCATCTTATGACCCCTTTCCCGGTCCAGGGAAAAAATCTCACAAATCGCTGGGAACATCCCAGGAAACGCGGGTGAACAACTCTCTCGGTTGGTTCAGACACCACTTAGGTTGCGTTACATCAGGTGCTTTGCACGCGACTTCAACGGGCTATCAACTCAGAAAAGTTGCGCGCTACTGCCCCTCGCGGGGTTATTTCCCAGACACCATAATCGGCAATAAAAATATGGATGCGGGTAAGCCCCCTGGGTCTCAGACAACGCGCATCAACTCCCAGAGCTTCTGACTATCCAAGCGACCACGTCTGCCAATTGCCGCGTCATTACTTGATCGAAGGCATCGACCAGACTTTCCGCGTTGGTATCTGTTACAAACGATGAATTGGTGAAACGGTGAGACGAAATCACGATGTCATCTGTGTCGCGCAACAATGTCATGGTCGAGCTTATGACAACTGTTACTCGGTCGTTGATGACCTCAGCCTGAAATGCCCGTAAATCCGTCATAAGCACAAAGTCCGGCGGCGGACCCAGGCCTGCGCTGGTGACAAGGGCGAAGCGGCCCGAGTTGGCAAGCGACCGGACCAACAGCAACTGTACGAGTTCGGTCGTCTCATTGACCCATCGCCCGTCCGGCAAAGACGCGATCTGAAGCGCGGTGGGCTTGATCAGAATTCTGTCGCTGGACAGCGCGCCTGTCGCAGTCGGCAGTGCGACCTCCAACTGGCGTCGGCTTCGGGACGTGGTGACAACACCAGTGGGCAGAGGCGTCAGCTCAAAAGTGTCGAGCGGTGTTGAGGCAGACTGGATGCTGGAAAGGGTAGAACATCCAGCCAATGCCGTTAGTCCAAGGCCTAGGATGCCGTAGCGCAGGGATCTGCGAATGGTCATGTGTGCCTATCTCCTGAATTCGGGAACGTTGTTGCCAAAGAAGAACCGCGCGGGGTCGCGCTCCAGTTTCCTGGCCAACTGATCTAACTGGTAGACCAGTTGCTGCGCTTCGCGGGCGAATTTGGTGAACTCCGGCAGGCCGGTCCGCGCAAAGGTCTGGATTGGCGGCGCGCTGGCTGTGACGGTCTCGTTAATATCCTGGATCACCTCGAGCGCGCGCGCCATAGCGTTGCGTAGATCGGCCGTAATGGCCGGGATATCCTGCGACAGGTTTGTCATTGTTGACTCAAACTGGCCCGCCGCCGTCCGAACGTCCGAGATGGCCGGACCCAGATCTGCCGTGATGACCGTCTCAGCTTCCGCAAAGGTGCGTTCGGCGGTATCAAGCGTCTTCTCTGTCGCGCTCAGCGCCTTGTCCAGGTTGGCCAAGGTGCGATTAGCGTTCTGCAGCGTTTCTGTCGCCGCCTTTAGCGTCGCGTCGCCTGTATCGACCAATGGCTCGAGCCGTTTTGTGAAGGAGGTTACATCGCCTGAGACCTGATCAATAACATCGGTGGCCTTTGTGACGGCTGTTCTGATATCTGCGACGATTGCCGGGATGTCCTCCTGCAGCGTCTTATCCATACCGGAGATAGTCATCTGCATGGTCTTCAGCGTCGCTCTGGCATCGGAAACCAACGCTGTGCCTTCGCCGTCCATCAGGCCTTGGAAGCTGACCGATGCGGACTCAACGGCTGCAAGCGACGTTCGCACCTCCGCAAGGGTCTGGTCGAGCGTGGCAATCGTTGTTTCAAGCGCCACGAACCGGTCCGTCGCTGCGTCCGCCGTGCCGCCAAACTGCTTCAATACCGCATCAAGCTGGGTGCTCAACCCTGTCGTAGCCGTGTCGATGGACTGGATAGCACCGGACAGGTCATCGGCGATCTGCGGAATACGGTTCTTAACAAAAACGTCGACGCCAGAAATTGTGGTTTCGGCAGTTGTGAATGCCGCCGTCGCAGATTGCATCGTTGGCTCGACTTCGGCAATCGCGACCTTCGCGACATCCAATGTTTCGTTGACTTTCAAAAGTGTTGTCTGGATCGTAGAGCCGATCTCATCAAGACGCCCAGTAAATTTAGATATCTCGGCCGTGCCCTCTGCCACAGTACGGGAAATATTAGAGAAATCCGACAAGGCCTGCTCAAGTTGGCCTGAGGCTGCTTCGATGTTCTGCAGCATGTTGGACACGGCTGTCTGGTTCTCTGGCCCCATGACATTTCTAAAATCTTTGATCGCCGCGACGGCTTCAGCCACAAGATCAGGGGCATCCTCGGTAAGCGCCTGAACGACGGACAGTTCGGATTGGATCATCGGAATTACTGTTAGATCAATTGGATCGCGCAACAGAGCCGCCTCCGGACTGCCGCCAGTCAGCGCGACAAACGCGACGCCCGTAACGCCCTGAGAGTTAAGTTGTGCAACAGTGTCGGTCTTGATCGGAGTGTCAGCGGTAACCTCGATCCGAACGCGGACTTTGCTGGGGTCGTCCGCATCCAGCCCCAGACCAATGACCGTACCGACAGACAGTCCATTGTAGCGCACATCCGCCGCCATCCCGAGCCCTGAAGCGCTTTCGAACAACGTCTCGTACCAGGCATACTGGCGGTCGATTTCGACTTTGGCGAACCAGATCAAAAGGCCCAAGAGACCGAGGACACCAAGAACCGTCACCGCTCCGATCAGAACAAAATTGGCCTTAGTCTCCATCCGAAATCAATCCTCAGCCCCAAACCCTGCCGCGCGGGCTCTGGGACCATGAAAATACTCGTGAACCCAAGGATGGTCCACCTTCAACATGTCTTTCATCGTACCTGTCACAAAAACCTTCTTTTCGGCGAGAACGGCGATCCGGTCGCAGACTGCGTGCAGGCTATCCAGATCGTGAGTGACCATAAATACAGTCAAGCCCATGGTCGTCTGCAACTTTTTAATAAGCGCGTCAAATGCGGCGGCACCGATTGGATCGAGACCGGCGGTGGGCTCGTCCAAGAATACAATTTCAGGGTCAAGCGCCAACGCACGGGCAAGTCCGGCACGTTTTCGCATCCCACCTGACAGCTCAGAAGGATATTTATCGCAAGCGATTTGCGGCAGCCCGACCATCGACACCTTAAGCTCTGCAAGAGATCTGCGGGTCTTGGGAGACAGGTCGGTCTGTTCGCGCATTGGGACTTCAACATTCTCGCACACCGTCAGCGATGAGAACAATGCCCCGTCCTGAAACATCACGCCCCAGCGTTGTTCGATCTTCTGGCGTGCCGCGTCCGAGGCGGTCAGCATGTCCGTGCCAAACACGCTGACGTCGCCCGCTTTGGGGCGTATCAGGCCGACGATGGCGCGCAACAGGACGGATTTTCCACTTCCCGATCCGCCGACGACCCCCAGCACTTCGCCCCGATTAACGTCCAGATCCAACCCGTCATGCACGACATGATCTCCGAACTGGGTGCGCAAGCCACGGACCATAATGACAGGTTCGCGAGGTTCAGTCATCAGACACCCAACAAGGCAAAAAAGATCGAGAACATGGCGTCGGCCACAATAACTAAGAAGATGGACAGCACAACGGAGGTCGATGTCAGACGCCCAAGGGATTCCGCATCGCCTCCGACCTTCATGCCCTCATAGCATCCGACGATTCCGATGATGACGGCAAAGAACGGCGCCTTGATCAGACCGACAGCATAGTGCCAAACGTCAACTGAATCGTAGAGCCGGGTCTTGAACATGCCCGGAGAGACATCGAGTTCGATCCAAGACATCATCGCTCCGCCGAGTAGCCCCATGACGTCGGCCACGAAGCCCAGAAGTGGCAGCACGAACACCAACGCCAGCACCCGCGGCAGAACGAGAACCTCAATCGGATCAAGGCCAAGCGTTTGCATTGCGTCAACCTCTTCCCGCATTTTCATCGATCCGATTGCGGCGGTGAACGCTGCCCCCGAACGGCCTGCAACAATGATCGCAGTCAGAAGGATGCCCAACTCGCGCAGAACTGAAATCGCAATCAGGTCGACGACGAAGACCTCGGCTCCGAACTGACGCAACTGAACAGCACCTTGAAATGCCATGACCACGCCGATCAGGAATGCCATCAATGATACGATGGGAATTGCGCTTAACCCGATCTCCTGCATGTGGTGTACAAGTGAGGTAACCCGTAGGCGCTGCGGATGCATAACCAGCCCGCCAAGACGCGCGACGACCAAGCCAAAAAAGCCCAAGATTTCGATCAGCGCTTGAAATGCTAGGTACGTTGCCTCGCCAACACGTTCAAACCAATCAACGACGCCGTGGCGTTCCTTCTTGGCGTCTTCCTTGACGGGGATACTGGCGCGAACGATCTCCAGAAGATCGGATTGCTTTGCCGACTCACCAACGATGTTGCATTGCCCGCCGTGCTCTCGAATTTTACTTTGCACTTCGACGATCAGCCACGCCCCAGCGGTGTCCATGGCCGTTGTCGCCGTCAGATCCAGTGTCACGTTCAACGCAGCTTCGGCTTCGGCGAGTTGCGCACGAAGCTCATCCACCCGTGCGATCACTATCCGGTTTGTCAGCTGAACATTTATAGGATCATTTGACTGCAAAGTGGGCCTCACTGAAGGCAGGAACCAAAGCATGATGACTGAGTGTTGTCAGATGGATCTACGGCTGCCTTTTCCAGGGTAACCGATCATGGGCGTTGATAGATCACCGGTATATGAGCGAGTGTCTGCTATCAAAAATTAGAAAGCAACAAAGTCGGCCCTTTGGGCCTTAGTATGACCTGCAGCGAAGGTCGATATTGAGCCGTTTTTTGTTGAAATAGAAACAAATACTGCAATCACGTTTATTCAAACAAGTTCGCTCAGCATCGCTATATGGTCTGGCCGAATGCCGCAACACCCACCGATGATCTGCACGTCTCGCTGCAGCCAACGGTCGCAATACGCGGCATATCCCGCCGGTGAGATCGTGCCCTCGAAAACCCAATTAGGCTTCACAAATTTACCTGAGTGGGCATAGACACCGACGACGCCCGGCCAGTGTTCATCCGTAATGTCGAGGCAAGCATCTATATATCTAATGTCGGTATGCATGATGGTTACGACGTCGACGTTTTTATCTCCGATGGAAGCAAGCGCATCCTCTAGTGGCTCTCCATTAAGCAGGCACATATTTCCGTTTGTATCTGGCTCACAACTGAAGCCGACCCAGACCGGTAAACCGCTGGTTTGCGCTGCTTCAAGCGTAACAAGCATGCGGTCAATATCTACCATCATTTCAAGCATCAACAGATCGGCTCCCGCGTCGGCCATGATGGCTGCTTGCTCAGCAATGTCGTGCGCGAGTATATTTAAGGAAGGATATTTATTGATAAACGACCAATATGAGATGCCGCCAGCAACCAAGACTTCTGGCTTTTGCTGTGCACGACGCGCCTCGCATGCAAGTTCTACGCCGCGACGGTTGTACTGTTCAAATTGATGTTCGACCTCTGAATCGCCGAGTGTATGTCGCGCTGTCGAGAACGTGTTGGAAATGATAATCTCAGCACCGTGGCCAATATAATCTTCGTGAATTTCGCGCACGATGTCAGGATGGGACAGCGCTCCACCGCCGCTCCACGCATTCTCAAGAACCGGAACGCCACGTCTTTCGGCTTCGGTCCCGGTGCCGCCATCAATTACTATTTGCGCCCCAGAGCGAAGGCGGCGCATCAATCTTTCGTACCGTGTCATACAAATGATCCAAAAATTTACAGCTCTCAATACAACAGAATTCGAGCACCTTTTTTCATGCGAAACCGGTGACCACATCGCAACTGAATTACAAAAAATAGAGTGGCAGGATTATGTCAAGACCAATCGTTTGGTGTCATTCATGCACATTTGGGCTTTGTCCGCACAGCAGACCTTCGTACGAACTCCAGCAAACGCTCGCTAGGAGCCCAAATCGAACTCTTGGATGCGGGCAAGGGAAACGTAAATTAGGTGTCAAACGACGTCCAAAGAGGTGTGGCAAAACCGACTATTCGATCCGCATCCGCGATATACGTGCCACGACTTCTGTTCCCGTATCATCGCTGTCTGATGATACCGCAAGGCCGACCAGGCTTTGCGGCTCTTCTCCAAAAGCCCGTCGGTGGTCTCGAGCAAGGTCGACACGCTCGGAAGCGGTTCCGATACCCACACCCCGTTGAATAATACTACGACCACGCGAGCCCAGATATGGACTGGGTAGCATTTCCCCGCGGGCATGAGCGCCGCCCCAGATATACATCAAGACGCGGGCATCCGGGTTGTTCAATAGCGCCCTTACGCCTTTGCTCTGGGCGCCCTTCGCTGCGTCTTCCGGCAGGAATATGAAGTAGACTGATAGGTTACGGTCATCGCCACCCTTTCGTGAAAGGTCTGTGGCAGGCACAGACCGTTCCACAGCCCATTCCCAAGTGGCCTGTCTCTTGTCCCACATGGTTTCAGGGAGTGACGTCCACAAAAGCGATACGGTACCGTCGGACGTCACGCCAAGGCTGTCACCATTCAGCGCAAAATCGTTGCTAGTGAGCATCGAAAAGCGCTGTTCCTTCCAGCTTTTGCCGAATACGACTTGCTGAGCGCTGGCAAAATTTGGTTCAGTCGCAAGTAGACAGGCAACGACTGTCACTATCTTTTTCATAAACATAATCCTCTTGTGAAGAACCTAGCGCACAAGGCGCGCGTGTCCGCAGAAGAGGCATCAAGTTTGCGTCATTGATCGATCGGAAAAGTCTAGGCGACCGCTTTGTCCGGATTGTGTTAAAAACTCGACGCGCCCCAAAACGTCTCAAAATTTTGGAACAACATTCCTCCAGAATGGCCTTTAGCAAACTGTGCTTGCTATACGGTTGTTTGGCGGCAAGAAATTCTACCGATTTGCCCGTTCCCGGCCGAAAGCCGACTGTTTCCAACAGTATTTCCGCTGTGCGGACCTTAGTGCGAACTGCCGCGAAGGTCCGCTGTCAGCCCTTTATGAAACTAGGCCGTCTGCAACTGGTCAAGCATTGGGCAGGCAACAGAACCACCAGAGCAATTTACGGTGAGTTCGCTCAATGCAGCTTCAAGCATTCTGAGTTCGGCGATCTTTGCGCGCACATTGGCAGTATGAATTTCGGCCATCGTTTTGACCGACTGACAGTCGCCGTCACGGCTCTCTGAAAGAGAGAGCAGCACTTTTGCATCTGCAAGCGGGAAGCCCAGATCACGGCACTTCTTCAGAAAGCGAAGTCGACCTACGTCGCGCTCTGAGTAAAGCCGCCTATTGTTCGACGCGCGTTTCGGCTTTGGAACAAGACCTTCGCGTTCATAGTAGCGGATCGCTTCGATCCCGACGCCGCTTTGTCGGGACGCTTCTCCAATCGCAATCATGTGATACCTCCCCGCTTGCTCCTGTAGCTGCTACAGGACTTATACGTTCTGCTGTTCGCGGTATCTACCGAATTGCGATTATGCCCAAGGAGCGGGAAAATGCAGAAATACCTTAGTCTTAGTTATTTGGGTTCCGTCTCGGCCCTCGGGGTGGCAACTTGCTGCGTCCTGCCCATGGCATTGATGCTTTTGGGATTGGGCGGGAGCTGGCTGGCTGTCTTCGGAAAAATCGCTGCCGCAAGCTACTATGTATTGGCCACTTCTTCGGTCCTTATAGCAGTTTCATGGCTGGTTTCGTTTCGGCGCGGTTCGGCAAATCGGCTAAAGGGATGGTTGGCAGGGAGCACTGCCCTGACAGCTTTGGCTTGGGTCGTCGTTTTCAACGAGGCTCGGATAAACGACTACCTAATTATGCAAATGTGAGATCATGAACATGCAAACCGTCATTCTGGAAAGCACTCTGACCTGCCCATCGTGCGGACACATCGAAAACGAGACGATGCCGTCTGACGCGTGCCAGTGGTTTTACGAATGCAAGGCCTGCGGAACCATCTTGAAGCCAAAGGAGGGCGACTGCTGCGTCTTCTGCTCCTATGCGACCGTGCCGTGCCCCCCTATCCAACAGGGTGAAAGCTGCTGCGGCTAGTCAATCGCATCAATGCCCCCGCGTTGCGGAGGTTGGTCCAATGACGCATGCTTTGAGCCCAAAACGAACCCGTGCTACATTTGGCTCTAATGAGTGCCTCGCGTGGAAGACAAA
>NZ_CALJXO010000204.1:0-20815 GCF_937988555.1 uncultured Boseongicola sp.
GGGCGGGCCAAGCCAAAGCCCTCTGTGGACTTAACGTCATCACCGTGGACCTCCCCGGTTTTGGTGAGAACTGTAAACTCGAGGCGCTGGACAGCATTGAAGCCTATGCAAAATGGGTCATTGCCGAGCTAAAGTCTCGCGGGATCGCGCGGTTTCATCTGATCGGTCACTCCATGGGCGGGATGGTCGCACAAGAAATCGCAGTCCAGGCACCCGAATCCGTGGACCGCCTGGTGCTTTATGGCACCGGGCCCACCGGGGTTTTGCCTGGCCGATTTGAGACCATCAGCACGTCGAAGCGCCGCGCGCGAACCGACGGATCGCAGGCCACCGCAAGGCGCATTGCAGCCACCTGGTTTCTTAAAATGACTGAGGCTGAGGCCTACGAGGAATGCGCGGCCATTGCTGAGCTAAGCAGTTTACAGGCTATTCTAGCCGGGCTCGACGCGATGCAGCACTGGAGCGGCATTGGTCGTCTCCAAGACATTCGCACAAGAACGCTGGTTCTCTGGGGAGACCACGACCGCACTTATCCTTGGAGCCAGATCGAGTGTCTTTGGCGATCCATTCCAAGCGCCAGTCTTGCTGTCCTCCCTGATTGTGCGCATGCGACGCATTTGGAAAAGCCCGAACTTTTCAACAGTGTGGTTAGAGATTTCATTGCAGCTTAACGGTAGCAGCTTTGCTCACGCCCTGTACCCAACGCCAGAACCACAAAAATATCCGCAAAATCCAGGCTCTTATTAAAGCCGTAAGACCTCGCTTAAAATAAAGCATTGCTTTGGACGACTAAGGGTAGCGGGACTTTGTGTAGCTCTACCTTATTGGTATTCTTTGGATAACTGCCTTTTGTTGGTCACACTCAGGGCACCACCCCCGCGAAAGTCAGCAAAGGTTGCACAGCGGACGTTGGGGCGGTTTGCAGGGAAGGTCCGCTTCGGCGCCACCCCTCCGCCTTAAGGGGTCTTGCAAGGAAGCTTCATCGCACTCAGGCTTCATGAGGCTGCTCAGCGACCAGAAACGCTTCAATTTCAGCGCGAAGCCGATCCCAATCAGTGAATTCGCGCTCGCCGTTGACAAGGTCAATTTTTTGCCCAGCCAACGCTACATTTTGCACGACTTGGCTTTCATAATAATCGTAGCTGTTCGTGCGGACGGCCCCAGCAGCCAGGACTTCCCAATCGGCAGCAAAACCAGTCCGCATTTTCGATTCGGTCAAATAGTCCTGAGCTTCTTCCTGACCTTCAGGAAAGGCCGCCTTGAGGCTAACAGAGATTTGAAGTGTCTGACGCGCTTTCAATTCATCCAAGTTTGTTGAAATCAGAACTTCGAAACTCATGGGATGGCGTCGTTCATGCACAGGTGCTGCCAGCACCACCCTGTCGATGCCTTCAAAAGTCAAAGAAGCCAATTTGTCCGTCGCGTCAAACATCCGAACCCCATGGCCTGCGGCACGTATCTGCTGCTCCACAGACTCCGCTATCTTGCGGGTTTGTCCTTCAACTGACTCGAAAATAATGAGAAATTCCATCAAGCGCCTCCATCTTTTTGTTCAAACCTAAGCGATCCGGTTCCATTGCGGACTTGGTAAGCTTGGCTGCCAATCTAAGAGTCCTCGAACACGCCGGAATCGGTGTGGATCACAGGGGTCCACTCATGAGCGAGTTCACACTGTCGAACCCAAAACGACAACGCCGACGATTAGAAGCCACGTCCGGGTCTCCTTGCGGTTGCCATCACGAACACGGAAAAAGGCTCCTCAACCACCAGTAATCGGATTTATTTACTTCCTGCATCATAGCACAAAAGTAAGAATGGCGCTCACAAAAAGCCGTTTCGATGCGCGGAACCTGCACGATGCCGTCTTGCATGTTGGTCGATTTGAACTTTTGGCTGAGCATGATCTCTGTGCGGCGGCCACATAGCGGAACTGCCAGCGGGTGAACAATTGAGTCCCGTCGGGCGTCTCTTGGCTACAACGATGAGACTGTTCGCAACACGCTGATAGCGTTTGGAATTGAGCGACACAGTGTCGGAGGGCGACGAAGTTTTCGATCTCAAAGGAGTATTTAGAGGAGCTGTACAAGAGCCACTCAATGGGTGAAATCGCGAATAGGCTAGGTGTTGGAGAAACCGTTATCTGAAAACGAATTCATGAGTATGGGATCAAGCAAAGTAAGTGATCACGCGTCAGAGAAATACATTGGAGCTACGTCATGGTTGCAGCGCAGTAGTCCATGAAATCAGCGCCTGTTTGGAATCTGACAGCCCATAATCCGGACCTCGATTGACCAAGGCGATGGAACGCATCAACTCAATGCGTTCCACTTCGCCGTCCCGTGAGGCAACGAAATCCGAGGTTCAGGGTCTTGGCGACCACGAGTTCGTTCCCTCGCAGATTTGCGCGGTAATGTAGTCGCTGATAGCAATACCAGTCGACCCGCTCACCTAAAAGGGGCAATTCACTCGGGTTCAGGCGCGCCAAAGCCGGATTCGCCGGTTGCATAATGGCTGGCCATTGGCTTTAACCCTTCCTCAGAAGTGCAGGATAACCTGCCGCTATCAGGGAGCCCGGTTTGGTCAACACCAATACCGACGACGGATTTGTCGAATTCGACCGTGTGCAGAAAAGCTATGACGGCGAGATTCTGGTCGTCAAAGACTTGAATCTGTCGATGCCAAAAGGCGAATTTCTGACGATGCTCGGGCCATCGGGATCGGGCAAAACTACCTGTCTTATGATGCTCGCCGGCTTTGAGACCGCAACCCACGGAGAAATCCGCCTTGGCGGGGCCGAGATCAACAACATTCCACCGCACAAGCGCGGCATTGGCATGGTGTTCCAGAACTACGCGCTGTTTCCACATATGACCGTCAACGAAAACCTCGCCTTCCCGCTGGAAGTGCGTGGCATGGGCAAGGCCGAGCGTGAGGCCAAGGTCAAACACGCCCTCGACATGGTGCAGATGGGCGTTTTCGGCAACCGCCGCCCGGCGCAACTGTCTGGCGGCCAGCAACAGCGCATAGCGTTGGCGCGTGCGCTGGTGTTCGATCCAAAGCTGGTGCTGATGGATGAACCGCTGGGTGCACTGGACAAGCAACTGCGCGAACATATGCAGTATGAGATTAAACATCTGCATGAAAGACTCGGAATAACAGTGGTTTATGTCACGCATGACCAGTCCGAAGCCCTTACGATGAGTGACCGCGTTGCCGTTTTTGACGATGGTCGCATCCAGCAACTCGCTGCGCCAGCCGATCTTTATGAACGTCCCGAGAACAGCTTTGTGGCGCAGTTCATCGGCGAGAATAACAAACTGAGCGGCATAGTTGTGTCACGCACCGGCGATACGGCGACGGTAAAGCTTGCGAACGGCGAAACCTGCCAAGCGCTGGCCGTCAGTTGTGGCGAGGTCGGGACCGAAACGCTGATCTCGATCCGGCCCGAACGTGTCACGGTGGGTCAGACAGGTGGCGCGAACACAACCACTGCCGACGTGCGAGAGTTGATTTATCTGGGCGACCACATCCGGTGCCGCCTCAACGTTCACGGCAACGATGACTTTGTCGTCAAAGTTCCGAATTCTGCGGGCCACACGCACCTGGTCGTCGGCGAAAAGACGCAAGTCACCTGGCATGCACAGGACGCGCGTGCGCTTAATCCGCTATGAAACGACGCGACACTGGCACGAATATCCGGTGCACCATTGACATAAATTTACAGCTACTGAGGAGAACCAAATGAAAAAGATACTTATCCTGACAACGGCACTGAGCGGCGTTGCACTTGCCGCAAACGCGGCCAGCCACAGCACCGAAGTTACGGTCATCGGCTGGGGAGGCGCTTACACGAACAGCCAAGTTGAGGCCTATCACAAGCCCTTCACCGAAGCGACGGGCATCACCGTGAACTCGGCAGATGCCGACAACCCGGCAACCCCGATCAAGGCTCAGGTCGAAGCGGGCAACGTGACGATTGACGTCGCAAGCGTTGAAATCGCCGACGCCGTACGTCTGTGCGACGAAGGTCTGATCGAAGAGATCGATGCCTCGACCATGCCTGATGGTGCCGATGGCACCCCTGCTGTGGATGACTTCATCGCGGGAACGCTGACCGACTGCATGATCCCGACCGACGTGTTCGCGACCGCGATCGCCTATGACACCACCAAGTTCACGGACGGCGCTCCGACCTCGATTGCCGATTTCTATGACCTTGAGAAATTTCCCGGCAAGCGCGGCCTGAAAAAAGGCGCGAAAACCACGCTTGAGATGGCGCTGATGGCTGACGGTGTTCTTGCAGGCGACGTCTATGCCACGCTGGAAACCGACGAAGGTGTTGATCGCGCTTTTGCAAAGCTCGACACAATCAAGGATTCGGTCGTCTGGTGGGAAGCCGGCTCGCAGCCGGTTCAACTGCTGGCTGACGGCGAAGTTCTGATGACGATGGGCTGGAATGGCCGCATTTTCTCGGCCGCTGTTGGCGAAGGTCAGCCGTTCGCGATCATGTGGGACGGTCAGGTCTTTGAATGGGAAGGTTGGGTGATCCCGAAGGGCGCACCTAACAAAGAGGGCGCTCTGGAGTTCATCAAGTTCTCGACCGGCACCGCACCTTTGGCGGCGGCTGCTGAATGGATCAGCTATGGCCCGCCGCGCAAGTCTTCGGCACCGCTGGTTGGCGTGTACAAGGGCGACGGCACGACGCAAATGGGTCCGCAGTTGCCGACCAGCCCTGAAAACCAGACCAACGCCCTGGCGTCGTCGCTGGAGTTCTGGGCTGACCGCGACTCGGAGTTGAACGAGCGCTTTAACGCCTGGCTTGCCCAGTAATACCTGCACAAATGGGGCGCGCCGTACTGGCGCGCCCCGACTTTCTGCAATCAGCCGCATCAGGATCTGGACCGAATGACCGATACTTCCGCCAATTCGCAGGGGACGCCATCAATGGCCCCGGATGCGCCCGCGGCAGGTGATCTGAAAACGGCTGACGGAAAACCGCTGAAGGCCGCTCTGGCTGCGGCCGAGGCAAGGGCCCGTCGCCGTGCCTTCCTGCTGGTGCTGCCGCTGCTGGCATTCGTTGTTATGACTTTCGTCGCCCCGATCGGGCAAATGCTGCTGCGGTCGATTCACGACCCGCGCTTTGTTGTCCATCGGGACGTTGAATCGGGCACCAAAACGCCGATTATGGTAGAGCTACGTGGTTGGTTCGACAAAAATCCGCAAGGCACTGAACCGGACGAGGCCGCCTATGCCGCGCTGGTCAGCGATCTTATTCAACTGAGCGAGTTGAAGGCGCAGGGCAATGTAGGCACGCGCATCAACTATGAACTCGCTGGAACGAAATCCCTGATCTCATCGACGACGCGCAAGGCGCCGAAGATGGAACCCCCGTTCAAAGAGGCGGTTCTGGACGCAGACCAAGATTGGGCCGATCCGCTGCTGTGGCAAGTGATGCGCGGGGCGTCTTCGGCATATACCGGCAACTTTTATCTGGCGGCTCTGGACCGAACGCGGGACGCCGATGGCAATATCGTTCAGGTGGACGAGGATCGCCGTCTATATGTCGGCAACTACGGTAAGACACTGGCTTTGTCGGCCTTCATTACGCTCGCCTGCCTGATCCTTGGCTATCCCGTTGCGCATCTGCTGGCGACTTTGCCGTTGAGGCATTCGAACCTGCTGATGATTTTCGTGTTGCTGCCGTTCTGGACCTCGCTTTTGGTGCGGACGACCAGCTGGATCGTGCTGCTGCAAAGCCAGGGCGTGGTGAACGACACGCTGGTGGCTGCCAGTATCGTGGCAGACGACAGCCGTATCCAGATGATCTATAATCAGACCGGAACGATTGTTGCGATGGTCCACATTCTGCTGCCGTTTATGGTGCTGCCGCTGTATTCAGTCATGCGCCCGATCAACCCGACTTATGTTCGTGCGGCACGCTCGCTTGGGGCGACCAGCTGGACGGCATTTCGGCGCATTTATGTGCCGCAGACAGTGCCGGGTATGGGGGCAGGGGGATTGCTCGTCTTCATTCTGGCGGTCGGGTACTACATCACGCCCGCGCTGGTGGGCGGTGCAAGCGGACAGCTGTTCTCGAACTTTATCGCTTTCCACATGCAGAAATCTTTGAACTGGTCGCTGGCCGCGGCGCTGGCCGCCCTGCTTCTGGCGGGTATCCTGTTGCTCTACTGGCTTTACGACCGATTGATCGGCATTGATAATTTGAAACTGGGATAACGGTATGGCTTTGCCAAAACACGCATCCACCCTCGAACGGGTCTGGCATTATATCTACCTGGTGATCTGCGGGGTGATCTTCACGTTTCTGATCGCGCCGATCCTGATCGTCATTCCGCTGTCTTTCAACGCCGAGCCTTTCTTTACCTTTACTCCGAAGATGCTGGCGCTGGACCCCGAGGGGTACTCGTTGCGCTGGTACGACCTTATCCTAACGTTCGGAATGCAAGCGCCGGAGTTGGTGCGCGACGGTTCCTGGTGGGCAGACACCTGGAACAATGCCGCCTGGATCAAGGCGGCGAAGAACTCCGTCATTATCGGCTTCTTTGCGACCATTTTGGCCACTGTACTGGGGACGGTCGCGGCACTGGGCCTCAGCCGACCCGAGATGCCATACCGTCGCACAATTATGGCGATCCTGATCTCGCCAATGATCGTACCGATTATCATCACCGCGACGGGGTTGTTCTTCTTTTACTCGTCGATCTCGATTGCCAAGTGGGAGTTATTCGGATGGCAGATCCCCTACCTCGGGATCATTCTGGCGCATGCCACATTGGGTATTCCCTTTGTTATCATCACCGTGACCGCGACGCTGGTGGGTTTCGACCACTCGCTGACACGCGCGGCGGCGTCGCTGGGCGCCAACCCGCGCACGACGTTCTTCAAGATCACAATGCCGCTGATCCTGCCGGGTGTGATTTCCGGCGCGCTGTTCGCCTTCGTCACGTCATTCGACGAAGTTGTGGCCGTGCTGTTCATCGGTGGCTTTAATGAACAGACAATCCCGCGACAGATGTGGAACGGAATCCGCGAGCAGATCAGCCCGGCGATTTTGAGTGTGGCGACGATTTTGGTCGTTTTCTCGATTTTCCTGCTGGCGACCGTCGAAATTCTGCGCCGACGGTCAGAGCGTTTGCGCGGGCTGAGCCCGGGCTGATCCGGCAGAAAAACACAGTCAGAGCACGTCAGCTTGAGGCGGGTGGGGCAGTTGTCTAGCGTCGGGCCATGACCCAAAAGAACCCATTTCGCTATTTCAAGACCAGCCCAGAGACCATTCGCCTCGCGGTGATATTGTATGTTCGGTTTCCGCTTTCGCTGCGGAATGTAGAAGACCTGCTACACGAGTGAGGGATCGACATTAGCCACGAGGCCGTGCGGTACTGGTGGCATCGTTTCGCCCCAAAATTTGCTTCCGAGTCCGGGAGTAGCAAAGACCGATTTGCGTTCTGACAGTTTTCTTAACTTCCCAGCTCAGACCTGCGGTGGCGTGGTATTGCCTCTTTATATGGCCAGCCCTAGAGGTAGCTGGGTCAATCGTCCTAGAAAGGTAATAGGGTCAATACTTTGGCAGACTTCGACATCGCGATCGCAGGCGCGGGCATAGTTGGAACCAGCACGGCGCTATGGGCGCAGATGCGCGGTCACAAGGTGCTCTTGGCCGATCCGAATCCACCGGGGTCGGGGACTAGCTCTGGCAACGCCTGCACCATTGCTACCTATGCGTGCCTGCCGGTCAACGATCCGTCTGTCTTGTTCGGCTTGCCACGACTTCTTTTCAGCAAGGACAGTCCGCTTTCGATTTCCTACAGTCATGCGCTAAAAAACCCACGCTGGATGCTGTCCTTTCTCGCGAACTGCTCTGCGAAACGGTCGCGTGAAATCTCGCGGAACCTTGCGGGCCTGCTGGCGCATGCGGATTCCGGCCTTAATCCCCTAATCGTTGCGGCTGAAGCGGAGGACCTTGTCGTCGAAAATGGCCAGTTATCCGTCTGGTCGAGCAAGGCTGGCGCAAAAGCGGCTGAAGCCGGGCTCAAACAGCGACGGAGCCATGGCGTTCACCTCGTGGAGTTGACGGCCGACGAAGCAACGTCGATGGAGCCAGGCCTCAAACTGCCCATCGAACGTGCAGTGTTCTATCCCGAGGCGCGGCATATTAGAGATCCCGAGCAACTGATCCGGCGCATGCATGCGCGCTTTACCGACCTGGGTGGGCGGACGATCGCTGCAAAAGTCTCGAAGGTCACGGCACGTGCTTCAGGCGTCGAATTGAAGGTTGGCGATAATACGGTGCATGCGGGTCATGTCGTCGTCGCATCTGGCGCATTTTCCAGGCAGATCGCTGGCGCCGAAACCGAAAGGCTGCCGCTTGGAACGGAACGAGGATATCACATCGTCTACGCCAATGACGCCCATCGGATCACTCGACCGGTCGGCTGGTCCGAAGGCGGGTTCTATGCCGTTCCCATGGCAAAGGGTCTGCGTTTGGCCGGCACCGTCGAGATCGACCATCTCAACAAGCCCGTCAATCAGAACCGGATCTCATATCTTGTCCGCAGAGCGACCGAAATGTTCGGCCCATTGCCGGTTCCCGACAGCCACTGGCTGGGATACCGGCCGACGATGCCGGACTCCCTTCCTGTGATCGGGCACACCGCCAAGTCCAAGCGGATCATACATGCCTTTGCCCACCAACATCTTGGGTTGACGCTTGGAGGGATTACAGGGCGCATCGTTACGGACCTTGCCGAGGGCCGCCAGCCCAACATTGACATAGCCGCATTCCGGCCGGATCGCAGCTACACCGTCGCCTGACGTCATGCGCACGCATAGGCTACCGGGATATGTCATATCGGTCCTGGCACGTTCAGAGCAATCCAACTTGGGGCGGGCGCGGCGGTTTCGTAGTTTTGTCGAATGACAAAACGCTCCCCATATCTCTGACTTCTGCTTGTCCGTAAAAATACTCGGGGACGATACTTTATGCTTCATACTCCATCTTTCCAAAAAGACTAAAGTGTTGCGTCGACCGATTGAAACCGCAGCCCAGAGCGGACCCTTGCCTATCTCTGACCTCGCACGCGCGCCATCTTTCGGTGACGTCCAGCGTATCGCGACGCAGGCGGCTGAAGGTTTACATCAACGATGATATATGGGGGCGGG
The DNA here is from genome assembly GCF_937988555.1 of uncultured Boseongicola sp. Taxonomy (NCBI): domain Bacteria; kingdom Pseudomonadati; phylum Pseudomonadota; class Alphaproteobacteria; order Rhodobacterales; family Paracoccaceae; genus Boseongicola; species uncultured Boseongicola sp. The sequence goes on from NZ_CALJXO010000204.1 coordinate 9,181, forward strand.
TGATCCTGTCGCGCACCTAGCACACCCGTCCGGCTTTGACCTCAGCCCAAGGTGACAGAGATCAAGGACACGTTGTCAAAACCCACCGTATATTCAGCAAGGGGAGGTGTGGATATGCAATGGCACCGAAGTGAAAATGAGGCCAATATAGCCAGCGCTTCGCTGCGTCGAAGCATCGGCCTAACGGGCCTTGTGCTTTATGGCCTAGGTGTGACCATAGGAGCAGGGATCTACGTGCTCGTAGGCGAGACAGTTCTGCGAGCCGGAGAATTTGCACCTGCCTCGTTTCTGCTCTCCGCGTTCGTGATGGCCTTTACCGCAGGCGCATTCGCGGAACTGGTGGGCCGCGTTCCAAAGGCAGCCGGAGAGGCCAACTACATCGAGGCCGCCTTTAGGCTGGCACCCCTTACGGTGATTATAGGACTTGCCATTCTTATCGAGGCGATGATTGCCGCTGCCGCTATTACCGTTGGGGCCTCAGGCTATGTCGCGCAGGTGATCCCGCTCCCGCAGCCAGCGCTGATTGTTCTGATCATTGTTGTCATGGCCACGGTCGCAGCCTGGGGCATTCGCGAAACCGTCATCATCGCCGGCATCATGACAGTGGCGGAAGTCGCGGGCCTTCTTGTTATTATCGGTGCCGGTATCGGGTCCGATTCCGAGATTCTCGCGTCGCTGCCCCGCGCCTTGGTTCCCCCGTTGTCGGACTGGGTCGCAGTGTCCGGCGTCTTCTCCGCAAGCCTCATCGCCTTTTTCGCCTATATCGGGTTCGACGACGTGGTGAACCTCGTCGAGGAGGCACGAAACCCGCGCCGCATCATGCCCTGGGCGTTGGGGCTGACGCTTTTAATCGTGACGTTGCTCTACGTGCTGGTCTCACACATTTCGGCGACGGCGATCCCGGTTGCGGAATTCAAGACCACGACCGCTCCCATCAGCCTGCTCTTCGAACGCCTGACTGGTTTTTCGCCGCTCACGATCACGCTGGTGGCGATCCTGGCCACAATGAATGGTGTCGGGATTATTCTCGTGATGGCAGCGCGGGTCACCTACGGCATGGCTCGCGAGAGGCGTCTTCCCGCCTGGATAGGCAAGGTCAATCCGCACACGCGCACACCGCTCAGGGCTACGGTCCTCGTTGCCACCATCGTGCTGGGTCTCGCATTGTTTACGCCGCTCGACACGCTGGCGGAGACAACATCGGAGGTGCTGTTGTCTGTCTTTGTCTTCGTGAACGCCGCGTTGGTATGGCTCAAGATTCGGCGCGTTCCCGCGCCTCAGGGCACTTTCACAGTGCCACTCGCCGTCCCGGTTCTCGGTGCTATTTTCTGCTTGTTCCTGCTTATTGCGGGAAAAATTTCAGGTGCGTAAAGCTATAATCGGAGGATAAAAAAAGGGGCAAGGCACGCCGATGTGCTGAAAACTTCAAGGCACCACTGCCCCCGCTGCCGGCACCTTGCCTGATGAAGCGGAAGGTCTGCTCTCTTCTGACACCCCGGCCTTCTAAGGTCCGTTCTGTCCGCAGTGCAGTCATTGATGCATTGCGCGGCGAACGGTTGAGCCCGCCGCCCAGACCTCCCGAATTGCTGTTGAGCAGCGAAGGGCTGCTTTGGCCCAAGAAAACGCTTCATCCTGACTGATACGCGACGCACCATTTGATCCGCCGCGTATGAGAGACGTCATTGGAGAAGCTTTACCATTTCTGCATAACCTCGCGCCTTCGCGTGCTGAAGGGGGGTCACGCCGTCGCGATCACCGATGGTTTTGTCTGCACCGGCCTGGACAAGTATTTCGACCGTCTTGATGTGATCTGACCCGCCGTCACCCAGCACCACAGCCTCGATCAGCGCTGTCCAGCCGAGGTTATTAACGTGATCCAGAGGCGCGCCACCGGTGACGAGGCGGGCAACAACATCATGATGGCCAAGATGTGCCGCAGCAATCAGGGCTGTACCGTCGTAGACGCTGGTGATGAGATCTGTTTTGTTGCCCAATTGGATGGCGAGAGACACCAGCTCAGGGTCATTGGCCACCGCGGCAATGGTCAGGACATCATAGACTCGATTTTCAAGGGCGTTCATGTCCGCGCCGCCCGTTCCAAGCGCGGTAACAGCATCGTCGTGCGAGGCGAAAGCGGCAACATGCGCTGGTGTTCGGCCCGCCCGATCACGGGCATTCAGGTCATGACCTTGTGCGATCAAGCGGTTGATCTCGTCCGCCCGTCCTTCGTGGGCGGCAAGATGTAGGCCCGTGTAGGAAGCAATGTCGGATGCCGATGGTGCTGTCTGTGCATGGGCCGCGCTGCCGAATGCCAAAGCGGCAGCGATGATCAAGGAACGAAGCATAGGGTTCACCTTTCAAATGCGGTGACCCGCCCCATTAATGGGCGGGTCCTGCTTGGATTATTCAGCGCCGATGACGTCAAGACCAGCCCGTGCGCAGGTTTCGTCAATCGCGCCCGATGGCGCGCCTTGCAGCGAATGGCTGCTCCGAGCGCCGGGCTCAACCGGTCGACGCAACACATGCATTAAAACGCTCTGCTGGAGTTTCGTATCCCAGCGTCTTTCGAGGTCGTTCGTTGAGCTGTCTTGCGACAGCGCTCAGCTTTGCTTGGCTATGTATCGACAGGTCTGTCCCTTTTGGAAAGTACTGTCGCAATAGGCAGTTGGTATTCTCATTCGTACCGCGTTGCCATGGACTGTGAGGGTCGCACAAAATCACGTCGATATCTGTCGCCAAGGTGAAGGCCTTATGCCCTGCCATCTCCGTGCCACCGTCCCAGGTTAGCCAGCAATATAGCTCCTTTGGCAACTTTCGCGACTGTTTGATCAGAGCCTGAACAACGCTGTGACTGTCTTTGTTGCCAACCTTTGCCAGCATCACGAAACGGGTAGGTTGTTTTTTTGATAAAGATTAGATCTCCTGCGTCATACAATGCGCTGAATTAATACACTTTCTCGGAAACTCAGGTGAGGCCATTCTGAACCCGATATCCCCGCATTTAGGAAACTCCGAAAAAATCGGTCTTCTCGACCTCGTCGATGCGATAGAGGCTAAACGAGGGATGCCCGCGAGGTGTGAAAGCGGGCACTTGCGTCGTCCCGCGAAATCGTTGCCTTCTGACGGTACAATCATTCACCCACCGCGCCGATGATCCAGACTCCGCAACATCCACCTTCTCAAAGAGGCAATCTGAATGACGAGGCCACGACACGCCCTGATACGAGAGACCGACCGTCGACACATACAACGTGGCGGCGGCGCCGTGACCACACAGATGGTGACGCCCGAAAGTGGGGCAACAGCTTTTCTGAACGGCTTCACCAACATCCCGCCCGGCGGAGCCATTCCTCTGCATTATCACAATTGCGAGGAAAGCGTGCTGATCGTCGCGGGCACGGCATTCGTCGAAGCTGGCGACGAAGCTTTCCCGGCAGACGCCGGCGACGTGACGTGGTTGCCGGCGGGTCTCCCACACAGGTTCATCAATCCCTCAAAATCCGATGTCCTTCGAATCTTCTGGACCTATGCCTCGGTCGACGCCACCCGGACGCTTACGGACAGCGGCAAGACAGCACCGATCTTTTCCGAAAACCAAGAGACTAGTTGAACCATGCCTACCGTTCATCACGACGATCTGCGCGCCTTCGCATCCGCCTGCTATCAGGCGATGAAGGTTCCCCGCGATGCGGCAGACCTCGTCGCAGACACTCTGGTTCAGGCCGACCTCTGGGGCCATCAATCCCACGGAGTCATGCGACTTTTCTGGTACGCCGCGCGCCTCGACAGCGGCGCCATGATTCCGGACGCCAAGCCCGAGCCGTCGGCCGGCCTTGGGGCTATCGCCACTATGGACGGTCAGCGCGGGATGGGCCAGGTCGCCGCCAAGGCGGCTATGAACCATGCCATTGAACTCGCAAGAACCCATGGGATCGGGGCGGTTTCTGTCAGAAATTCAGGTCATTTCGGCACAGCGATGTATTTCACTCGCATGGCAGCGGAATGCGGATGCGTCGGGTTTATCTCGACGAATGCAAGCCCGGCCATGGCTCCATGGGGAGCGGTGGAAAAACGTGTAGGCAACAACCCATGGTCTTGGGCCGCTCCTGCCGGATCGCACCCGCCAATGATGCTGGACATCGCAAATACCGCGGTGGCCAGAGGCAAGCTTTACCTCGCACAACAACGGGGCGAACCCATTCCAGACACTTGGGCAATCGACGCAGCGGGCAACGCCACAATCGACCCGGCAGCGGGGATAGAAGGCACGATCTTACCGATGGGAGGCCACAAAGGATACGCCATCTCGGTCGCCATGGACATGTTGTCCGGCGTCCTGAGCGGGAGCCATTTTGGACGTTATGTCACCGGTCCCTATGTCGCCGAAGGCGCCAGTGGTGTCGGACACCTCGTCCTTGCCATCAACATCGCCGCATGTCGTCCACTTCCCGAGTTCGAGGCAGACATGGAAAGGATGATTGCGGACCTCAAGGAAACGCCGAGGCACTCCGATGTGCCGGAAATCTTCTACCCTGGAGAACGTGAGGCCAAGTCGGATCTCCGGCTTCGGAAGGTCGGAATTGACCTTCCTGACGACACCGCGTCTGAGCTTTGCGAGAAGGCGAAGAAACTCGGCGTCACCGCTCCATTCTCGAGTTGAAGCGCCGCAATCCAACGAGAATGGATATTTGTCGACAGGAGACGTAGCTCTTGCGGGCAACGCGTTTTTTTAGTCTTTGAACCCCTTGACCAACACCAGATTTGTCCTGGCCGTGCGATGTCGAACTTTCATAAGTTCGACATATTCGGGATCGGTGTACCAATCCTCAGCGTCTTCAGCAGAAGGAAACTCCAACAAAACCGTTCGCGAGGAAGCCCAAGAGCCTTCGAGAACTTTGGTATCTTGCATTGATGTGGCCAGAAGTTTCCCACCATGACGCTCAAAACTTGGCATGAAGCCATTGAGATACTTCTGGTAGTCATCCCAGTCGAGTACCTCCAGTTGTCCGACTACATAGGCTGGCATGCTCCCTCCGCTTCTGGTTCCTGTCGTCACCTTTCGAAAAGAATAGATATTCGACGGATGGGCAACCGATGTTCGCTTTGGGCTTATTCTGTTGAAAAACTCGAATGCCCGTCCAACGACACCTCAAAACCAGAGCGCTGCTCTCAGTCGCCGCCGAAATGTGCGCTATTTTCAGCCCATTGCGGTATGGGAAGAACGTTGTTTCCCGATTTATCCGAGCTCTGCCCCAGCTTGGAGTTTTTCAACAAAATAGGCTCGAAGCAGCCATTCGCTGCACCCACCACAAAGGTCTGCTGTGCGGAGAGGCTGTGTAAAAAAACTATCGAGAGCTTTTACAAATGGCAAAAATTGCCAGATTTGGGCGCGCTCTGGTCGAGCGGAACCATCAAATTCGCAACTCCCGAAAACGAGCGGCGCGAAATCATGAAGAATCCCGAGTTTTTACACAGCCTCCGGACGAAGCTGCCATCTATATTGTGTATTTCGAAGGCCGCTTCTTCTGTTTCCTAACGACGCTGAAGTGCTGCCGAAAGAGGGCTTAAAAAATCATGAATTCGTTTGATCTTGTCGAAAATATCAGGACCCGCCGTAGCTGGGTCGTTCAAAAAGGAACCTCCACTCGCCCAAACCGCGCTTACTAGTATTTGTTCATCAATCGCCAGAACAGGCATCGTGCATTGCAAAGCGTCACAGTAGACAACCAAAGCAATATTGCCGGGATAAGGGGATTCCAATTGGCAACTCATCTCCAGTGACTCCTTAAAACTGGCACAAAAGAAGTTCGCTCCACGCGTGAACTCTGTGTCGGATGGCTTCAGCCCCGCACGATGAACGCGGGCGTTCTTTTCAGCCGCCGCTTCGGTATCATCCACGACAGCGACACGCAGTTCTGTCAGGTCTATGTTCGTTTTCTCAGGACTGTAGTGAATACTCGTGACAACAGGGATAGGATTGCCCCGACCATCCACAGAGACCTCTCGAACACCCAGGCATTCCGTGCGATCTCTTAACAAAAGAGGTTGGCCGCTTAAGCTTTCGGCGCGAAAAATAGGCCCTCCGCGGTAGATCACCCCGTCGCGGCCTTCTAGCCCGAAATCAACAAAGCGAAAAAAGTCAGGACAGATTTGTGCGCTTGCTTGGCTCGCACAAAAGATGAGCAAAAATGATGCTATGGCTCTAAGCATTTCCCCCCTCCACTTTTCGACCCGATTAGACTGGGTTCGCCTGCCAGTCGCCATCCGAAAGCTTTCAGCTTCACCTGAAAGTGATGGTGTCTGTCGCTTTCCTTTTAAGCCGCTGAGACAAAAGTAGACGGTCATGCAAAGCGCGCCATTCCATACTTTGAGCTCTTAGCTGCCGTTCGCCAGTAATGACGTTCTATTATTAGGAACAAATATCGGATTGATTTAGGCTAACCGCAACTAGGAGAGCCCAACCAATGCATCCATTTGTGACCCAAGAGCATGTAGATACCTTTCAACGCGAAGGCGTCGTTTTAATCAAAGGACTGTTCCAGGATTACGTCGACATGATCCGAGCTGGGATCGAGCGGAACATGGTAGAGCCTGGCCCTTACGCGGCCGAGAACCTGATGGAGGGTGAAGGCGGGCGGTTTTTTGATGATTACTGTAACTGGACCCGTATTTCTGAATTCGAGAATGTCATCCGCAATTCACCAGCAGCCGAAGTCGCAGCCGATCTGATGAAGTCAAACAGAGTGCAGGTTTTTCACGACCATGTTCTTGTCAAAGAACCGGGTACATCCAAACAGACGCCCTGGCATCAAGACAGTCCCTACTACTTTGTTGATGGGGTCCAGACCGTGAGTTTTTGGTCTCCTATGGATGTTGTCACCGATGCCAGCCTCCGATGTGTGGCGGGCAGCCATTCTTGGAAAAAGGCGGTGCTGCCAACAAGGTGGCTGACCGAAACAAGCTTTTTTCCCAACGATGATGACTACATGCCAGTGCCGGACCCAGATCTAGAAGGCATGGACATCAGGGAATGGGAGATGGCGCCTGGCGACGCTGTTGCGTTCAATTACGGAACCCTGCATGGCGCACGCGGAAATATCTCGGATCAGCGCCGCCGCGCATTCTCGCTGCGCCTCGTCGGTGATGATGCTCGTTATGTTGAACGTCCAGGCCCAACTTCGCCCCCCTTTCCCGGTCACGAGATGATGCCGGGTCAGATCCTAAGAGAAGACTGGTTTCCGGTCATCTACCAACGCTGAAATCGGCAGAAACTGTATCTGAAGCTGACCACTCGGAAACTGAATTGGTTTGCGAGCCTGGTATTGCTTCTTTCCGACGAAGACAGGTCGGAAACGGATAAGTTACTGGTCGCGCCGTCTTGTCTGTTGGTAGGCAAAATAAACAAAGAAAGGGGTCCTGTGTTCGTCAAATGAGCGCACAAGGGTGAGGGGAGGAGCCTGTTTACCAGGGCTTTTGGGGACATTTCTTGTATCAAGTTGTCCAATGTACAGAACTCAAATGCCATTCGTGCTTTGCAAGACTGCAACTGAACTCCGGAGGCTTGATTGATGCCACAAACACACCCCGATGCAACCAAGAATTGGGTTCTTCAAAGTGCGCTTGAGTTCGCGCTTGAACGTGAGCCTGACGCAATACCGCAGCAAACTTTGAACGCGAGTGCGATGATGCTTCTTGATACGCTTGGTGTGTGCATTGCAGCCCAACCAATGGAAGCGGGAACGATTGCACGCACTGCGGCGCTTCGGCTTTACGGGACCTCGCAGCCGGACGATCAAGCCCCGATGATGTTTGATGGGCGGATTGCGTCCCGAGCCGGGGCGGCCTTTGCCACCGCAACGCAGATCGACAATCTAGATGCGCATGACGGGTACAATCCGACCAAGGGACATATTGGTGTCGCAGCGGTGCCGACGCTGGTTGCGATGGCTCATGGGCAGGATGATCTGTCTGGTCGCGATGCCCTTGCGGCGTTGGTTGTGGGCTATGAAATCGCGGGGCGTGCAGGCATTGCGCTGCATGAAAGCGTGTCGGATTATCACACATCTGGCGCTTGGAATGGCCTTGGTGTTGCTGCGATTGCTGCGCGCCTGAATGGGATGAGCGCGGATCAGTTGCGCCACGCATGGGGTATCGCCGAATATCATGGGCCGCGCAGTCAGATGATGCGCGAGATCGCCAATCCGACCATGCTGCATGACGGGTCGGGCATGGGAACTTTGGTTGGTATTTCAGCGGCGGTAATGGCGCAGATGGGCTTTACCGGCGCGCCAGCTTTGACAGTTGAATCGGACGAATGCTCACGCCATTGGGCAGATCTAGGCCAGTTTTGGCAAATGGAGCATCAATATGTGAAGCCTTATCCGATTTGCCGCTGGGCCCATGCCGCCATCGATGCGGTGCGCGAATTGAGGATCGAAAAAGGGTTTGCGCCTGATCAGATTACAGCAATTGAGGTGCATAGTTTTCACAACGCTGCCCGGCTTTTCCCAACTGTGCCTGATACGACATCGCAAGCGCAGTATTCCATGGCGTTTGCCGTGGCTATTATGGCGGCTTATGGCGAGATCACGCTTGATCATATATCTGGTACGGGTCTTAGGGATACGTTGGTCGCAGGCCTCGTGAACAAGACACGCACTGTCGAAACAGAGCAGCATGAGGCGCGTTTTCCCGGCGGGCGTTGGGCGGATGTTGTGGTGACTTTGACAGATGGGACACGGCTAGAGAGCGGCGATACCCATGCCCGCGGCGGGCCTGAGCGACCGATGAGACTTGATGAGGTTTGCACCAAGTTTATGGCATTGGCCACGCCTGTCATCGGCGATTTGCGTGCAGAGCTGATCCGAGACGCGGCACTATCTTTGACCGAAGTAGATGTGCCCTTCACCGCATTGACACAACATTTGATCGAGGCGCCGTGATGGGCGTCGGGTTTGCCGGAGCCTGATTTGTCTTAGTTGCGCGGCCATTTCTGATCTTTCCAGAGCCGCTTAGAAGTTTGCCTCGGCTTCGGCTGGCGGGATGTTTTCGATGGGTTCTCGCCGAGGCGGATCAAACCAATATCCATGGTACTTTGGGAACCGAACCATCGTTGAGACAGATCAATAGCCCATCCGAAAATGCTCCTATACTTATTCCAAACGAGAAGTGAGCGGCAGGAATGATGACGGCCTCAGATGACCCATGGCTGCGTGCTGATGCAGAGTTCCCCTCTGGTGGAACGCTGGAGGAACAAATCCAGTATCTTATCGGGTATGCGACGCTCGCTCCGTCGGCGCACAATACGCAGCCTTGGTTGTTCGGTACCGGGCCGAATTGGGTCGATGTTCTCGCCGATCGGGCGCGGGCGCTGCCGGTTGTTGATCCTCATGACAGAGAACTGACGATCAGTTGCGGAGCAGCCATTGGGATCTTTGAGGTAGCTGCGCGGCGTTTCTCCTTGCAGGCTACGATCGCATTGCTGCCCGACCCCGAGTACCTTGACCATTTTGCACAGATCACAGTTGCCGCGAGCAAGCCTCCGGATGAAGGCGAAGTTGTCTTGTTCGATGCAATTAAGAACAGGCGTACTGATCGGAGCGCTTATTTTATGGAGGGGTTTCCCGACGATCTGGCACCCGCATGCTGCGCTGCCGTCGAAACCGCTGGAGCCAGCCTTCGGTTTTTTGAGGATAGTCCCGCAATCAAAACGATTGCTGGATTGGTCGCTGAAGCCGATCGCCTTCAGTTTGAGGATCCAAACTTTCGCCGAGAACTTGCATCCTGGGTACATTCAACGCGACTCATAAGTCGCGATGGCATGTCTGGCGCAGGGTTCGGCATGCCGGATATCCTCACTCCCGCCGCCCGTTTTGTGATCCGTACTTTTGACCTTGGCAACAACGTCGCTGCCGCTGACGAAAAGAAGATACTGGCGGGCTCACCGGCTCTGGCGCTGCTTACGAGCAAGTCCGACGGCGTCGTGGATTGGCTCAACACAGGCCGCGCCCTCGCGAAGATGCTGCTTTTATTGACCTCCAGAGGGTATACGGCTTCTTATCTGAACCAGCCCATTGAAGTTGGTGCGCTGCGTCCTGCGCTACGTGAAGCAGCGGGGGTGACCGCGCTGCCTCAAATCCTCTTGCGCATTGGGCGTTCAGAAAAAATGCCAGCGCCATCCCTGCGCAGAGTGCTTTCTGAAGTTATGATTACGACCTGAGCGATCTGCTCAGGCGACGCGGTCGCTACGCGGCCATGTTGCACAAGGCGTCCTGATCAAGCACGATCACCGATTTTGAGCTTTCCAAGACAATCATCTTTGAGTTGCGGAACTTTGTGATGGTCCGGCTCACCGTCTCGACAGTCAGCCCCAGAAAGTCTGCGATATCCGCCCGGGTCATCGGAAATTCAAAATGAGTGTATGTCCCCACAGGCTTGCCAGTCCGCTCCATAAGGAGTGCCAGAAACGATGCTGTTTTTTCGCTGGCTGATTTCCGGCCAAGCATCATGAAATGATCCTGCATGGCACCAATCTCTTTGAGCGCGGCCATCACCAATCGCTGATGCAGCTCGGGATTGTGCTCTCCACTTTCGAGATCTCTAATGTTGTGTGCAACGACTTCGGTGGATGAAATTGCATCGCATTCGGTATGATACAGGCCATCTTGGGGAAAGCCTATAATATCGCCGGGGTATCCGAATGCGATAACCTGCCGCCGACCGTCTTCAAGAACCTTGGCCACCCGAACGACCCCGCTGGTAACTTCATAGATGTGTCGAGCAGCATCGCCTTCGCGGAATAGGGTTTGCGCCGCTTTCAGCTTGCGCGTCTGAAAAGTTTTCGAGCGGTTGCCGCGAATAAAAGCGGATGAAATTGGCGTTGTCGGATTTTCGAAGTCGGTTGCCCTAGAAATGTGCATTGGTCGTCTCCCAGTTCTATTGGGAGATCCATGCCCCACAATTGTAAGTCGGAGTGCGGACGCTATGTAAAGATTTGTAATTCTATGCTATTTCGATGAACAATAGTATTGTTAGGCGTTAAGGCGTCACCCTACGTACATCCATCTCAGCAAGGGACACACCTATGAGTTCAGACAAAATCCTTATCGTGGATGATGAGTCCAAGATGAGGATGCTCCTGCGGAGATGTCTGGAAGGTGACGGTTTCGATGTCATTGAAGCAGAAGACGAGGCCGGAACTCTTAATGCAATCCATTCTCACAATGTGCAGCTTGTGACACTTGATCTTCAATTGGGGAGAGAGAACGGACTGGAAATCGCGAAGCGTATCCGTCAGCACTCAGACGTCCCTATCATCGTGGTGTCAGGTCGCGATGATGTTATTGATCGGGTTGTTGGTCTTGAACTTGGGGCAGACGACTACATCACCAAACCATTTCATGTCCGTGAAGTTTTGGCTCGTGTGCGCTCCGTCTTGAGACGCACGGGTACCACAAAAAATCCGCAGTTGACCGTGCCCGAACCCTCGGAAATCCAGCCTGAGGCAGAAGAAGCTGTAACCTTCGATGGGATGACTGCCTATCTGGATCGCTTCGAACTTTTGGATCGTACCGGCGCGCGGGTTGAGATGACCAGCGGGGACTTTCAATTGCTGGCAATTTTTCTGCGTAATCCA
>NZ_CALJXO010000205.1:0-8679 GCF_937988555.1 uncultured Boseongicola sp.
GAAATACTGGCCCGCGAGTTGAAAAACGGCGGCTACGGCCACCGCCAGCGCATCGTCCGCATCAACGCGCTGGACACGGAATGGGGCAGGGACGACGCCCGCGCCGTCGCGAATATGGAATGCGACGCCGTCCTTTTGCCCAAAGTCGACGGCCCCGACGACACCGAAGCCCTCGCCGCGATCACCGGCGGGCTTGCCATCTGGTGCATGCTTGAAACCCCACGTGGCGTCCTGAACGCGCTTTCCATCGCGGACTATGTCACCGTCAAAGGCTTCATCCTCGGCACCAACGACCTCGCCAAAGACATTGGGTGCGCCACGGGCAGCGACCGATTGCCGTTGATGACGGCCCTTCAAATCTGCCTGATGGCCGCGCGCGCCGCCGGGATCGTATGCGTCGATGGCGTCTACAACGCTTTCAAAGACGATGCAGGCCTGGAAGCCGAATGCGAACACGGCCGCGCGCTAGGCATGGACGGCAAAACGCTTATCCACCCGGCACAACTGGCCATCGCAAACCGCGTCTTCGCCCCGACGCCTCAACAGATCGACCTCGCCCGCCGTCAGATCGAAGCGTTTGACGCCGCCCGCGTACAAGGCGAAGGTGTCGCCGTGGTGGACGGCAAAATCGTCGAAAACCTGCATATCGAAACCGCGCGCACGGCTCTTGCCCGTGCCGACGCCATCGCCGCACGGACCCTAAAAACATGACCCTTCTTATTACCGGCCTTTTCATCTGGACTGCCGCCCACTTCTTCAAACGCTTCGCTCCCGCACAGCGCGGCGCACTGCAGGAAAAAATGGGAGACGCCTCGAAAGGCATCATCGCCATCCTTCTCGTCGTCTCGATCGTGTTGATGGTCATCGGTTATCGCGGCGCCGAGATGAACTTTCTCTGGGGCCGCTCTGCCGCCACAACCGGGATCAACAACCTCCTGATGCTGGCCGCCGTCGCGCTATTGGGTCTCGGCTCCTCCAAAAGCCGCCTGCGCAAAAAGATGCGCCACCCCATGCTGACCGGCGTTGTGGTCTGGGCCGCCTCGCACCTTCTGGTCAATGGCGACACGGCCTCGATCGTGCTATTCGGTGGCCTCGCAATCTGGGCGCTGGCGCAAATGGTAATCATCAACCGCGCCGTCCCGGATTATACCCCCTACGAGGGCGGATCAGCCGCCGGAGATGTGAAGCTCTTGGTCATCTCGCTGGTGATTTACGGCATTATCGCAGGCATTCACACTTGGCTCGGCTATTTCCCATTCGGCGGCTAATCCCATGAAAACAAACCTCGGGCGCTTCTTCGAGGACTACCGCGTCGGCGAGACCATCGCCCACGCCGTTCCAAGAACGATCACGATGGGTGAGCGCGCCCTGTACCACATGCTGTATCCCGCCCGACACGCGCTTTATTCCTCGGATCAATTCGCACAAAGCTGCGGCCTGCCGTTCAGTCCGTTCGACGATATGGTGGTCTTCCATGTGGTGTTTGGAAAAACCGTTCCTGATATTTCCCTGAACGCCGTGGCCAATCTTGGCTACGCCGAAGGGCGCTGGCTGGCGCCGGTCTGGCCGGGCGACACGATCCGATCGCAGTCCGAAGTGATCGGCCTGAAACAAAACTCCAACGGCAAAACAGGTGTCGTCTGGGTCCGCACGACCGGCTTCAACCAACGTGACGAAGCGGTCATGAGCTATGTGCGCTGGGTGATGGTCAAAAAGCGCGATGGGGACGCGGATGCGCCCGAAACGGTGCTTCCTGAACTTGCGGCGACGGTTGCGCCCGACACGTTGGTTCTGCCCAAGGGCCTTGATTTCACAGCCTATGACTTTGCGCTGGCCGGCGAACCGCACCGCTGGGGCGACTACGCAATCGGTGAGAAAATCGACCATGTCGACCGCGTGACCATCGAAGAAGCCGAACACATGCTGGCCACGCGGCTTTGGCAAAACACCGCCAAAGTCCACTTCGACGCGACCAACCGCGAAGACGGTAAACGGCTGATCTACGGCGGCCATGTGATTTCCATGGCGCGCGCGCTTAGCTTCAATGGCCTTGCCAACGCACAGATGGTTGTCGCCCTGAATGGCGGCAGTCACGTCGCGCCTTGCTTTGCAGGCGATACAATCGCGGCATGGTCAGAAGTGCTCGACAGAGCCGAAACCCCAGCCCCCGGCGTCGGGGCTATTCGTTTGCGGCTTGTGGCCCACCGCGCTGAAACAGCGCCCTTCATTTTGAAGGGCGCCGATGGCAAATACGCGCCCGGCGTTCTTCTTGACTTGGATATCTGGGCGCTTATCGCGATCTGATCCAAGCCGCCGCCCCAACAGGACAAAACGACATTTGTGCTCGGCGCGCGCCCCGTCGCAGTGCCTCCGGCGGAGGAATTTAGCAAAGGGTGAAATATGTGATCACACCAGATTTTTCTGTGATCACTAATTTGAGAAACTTGCAGGATTTCTGCGCAAATTGCCGCGCTGCGGCTTTGGCACACGTGACATTGGCGATTAATCTGATAACCATCGGCAAAATATGAAACGTGGGAGCCGAAAATGGCTGATGTGAACCGGGGGAAACGTCCCCTGTCTCCGCACTTGACGATCTACCGTCCGCAAATGACGTCCATAACCTCGATCTTTACACGGATCACCGGCAACGCCTTGCTTGTCGCCGCGCTTTTGATTGTCTGGTGGTTTCTTGCCGCAGCGACATCGCCGAACTATTTCGCGCTCGCCGATGGCGTTATCACATCGTGGTTCGGCGATCTGGTGATGACATTGTCCGTCTGGGCGCTTTGGTATCACACGCTTGCCGGGGTCCGGCACCTTATCTGGGATGCAGGGTATGGCCTTGAGATCGAAACCGCGGAAAAGATGGGCCTTGCCGTGATCGCTGGGTCGCTGATCCTCACCATCATCACACTTCTGGCTGTCTGAGGGGGAACACGCACATGGATTACATGACCGATCTCAAACGCGCCGTTGGAATGGGGTCTGCCCGCGAAGGCACCAAGCGCCACTGGTCGATGACCAAATCCTCAGTCGCGCTGTTGATCCTGACACCATTCTTCGTCTTCACTTTTGGTCCGATGACGGGCGAGCCACACGACGCGGTTCTGGCCTATTTCCAGCGTCCATTCCCTGCGATCATTGCGGCTCTCATGGTTGTGACGACGTTCATGCACTTCAAGACCGGCGTGCAAATGCTGATCGAGGATTACATGCATGGCCTCGCCCGCGAGATCACCATCATTCTTCTGACCTGCCTCAGCTACGGCGCGGCGGCGACCGGCGTTTTCGCCATCGCTAAAATCGCGCTCTAAGGAATTCACATGGCTGCTTACGAATACGAAACACACGACTACGACTGCATCGTGATCGGCGCTGGTGGCGCCGGGCTGCGCGCGACCCTCGGTATGGCTGAACAGGGCCTGCGCACTGCCTGCATCACCAAAGTATTCCCGACACGCTCGCACACCGTTGCCGCGCAGGGTGGCATTGCCGCCAGCTTGGGCAACATGGGGCCCGACAGCTGGCAGTGGCATATGTACGACACCGTCAAAGGCTCAGACTGGCTGGGCGACACGGATGCGATGGAATACCTCGCCCGTGAAGCGCCAAAAGCTGTCTATGAACTTGACCACTATGGCGTGCCCTTCTCGCGCACCGAAGAAGGCAAGATTTACCAGCGCCCCTTCGGTGGCCACACAACCGAATACGGTGAAGGCCCGCCCGTGCAACGCACCTGCGCTGCCGCCGACCGCACGGGTCACGCCATCCTGCACACGCTTTATGGCCAAAGCCTTAAGAACAATGCAGAATTTTATATCGAATACTTCGCAACTGATCTGATCATGGCCGAAGACGGCACCTGTCAGGGCGTCGTCGCTTGGAATCTCGAAGACGGCACGATCCACGTCTTCAACGCCAAGATGACCGTGCTTGCCACGGGCGGCTATGGCCGCGCCTACTTCTCGGCCACATCTGCACACACCTGCACCGGTGACGGCGGCGGCATGGTCGCGCGTCAAGGTCTGCCGCTTCAGGACATGGAATTCGTCCAGTTCCACCCAACCGGCATCTACGGCGCAGGCTGCCTCATCACCGAAGGCGCGCGCGGCGAAGGCGGCTACCTTACGAACTCCGAAGGCGAACGCTTCATGGAGCGCTACGCTCCGACCTACAAAGACCTCGCCTCGCGCGACGTGGTCAGCCGTTGCATGACAATGGAAATCCGCGAAGGTCGCGGCGTAGGCGCCGATGGCGATCACATCCACCTGAACCTAAGCCACCTGCCGCCCGAAACGCTGGCCCTGCGCCTGCCGGGCATTTCCGAAAGCGCGCGCATCTTTGCCGGGGTGGATCTGAACAAGGAGCCGATCCCGGTTCTGCCGACGGTTCACTACAACATGGGCGGCATTCCGACGAACTACTGGGGCGAAGTGCTAAACCCGACGGCCGACAATCCCGACCGCATCACGCCGGGCCTCATGGCTGTTGGCGAAGCCGGCTGCGCATCAGTGCACGGCGCAAACCGCTTGGGCTCGAACAGCCTCATCGACCTGGTGGTCTTCGGCCGTGCCGCTGCCATAAAGGCCGGCCAGGTTGTCGATCCGGACACCAGCAACCCAACGCTCAACCAGGCAAGCGTCGACGCCGCCCTTGAACGCTTCGATGGTCTACGACACGCGGACGGCGCCACGCCGACGGCAGAGCTGCGCCTTGAGATGCAAAAGACCATGCAAGCCGACGCCGCCGTCTTCCGCACCGATAAAACCCTCGCCGAAGGTGTTGAGAAAATGTACGATGTCGCAGGCAAATTAGCCGACATCAAAGTGACCGACCGCTCGCTGATCTGGAACTCCGACCTGATGGAAACTCTGGAGTTGTCGAACCTCCTGCCGAACGCTTTGGCCACCGTCGTCAGCGCTGAAGCCCGCAAAGAAAGCCGTGGCGCTCATGCTCACGAAGACTATCCAGATCGCGACGACAAAGTATGGCGCAAGCACACGCTCGCGCGGGTGAACGGCAAGGTCGAGCTCGATTACCGCCCTGTGCATCTCGACCCGCTCACCACCGAAGCGGAAGGCGGCATCGACCTCAAAAAGATCGCCCCTAAGGCGCGCTTATATTGATCCGCACGCTCCTCATATCGCTCATTCTGGCTGGCACCCTTGCCGCCTGTGGCCCCATTTCCCCGGAACTGGCGGCCAAGCAATGCGAGGAACAGGCACGCAGTGCCGCTGGCCCCACCGGTCAGATCGGCATCGGCGTCAATAGTGATGGCCGCGTGACAAACAGCATTGAAATTGGCATCTCGTCTGACTTCCTTATCGGAAAAGACCCGCAGCAAGTCTACGAAAGCTGCGTGCGCCGTAAAACTGGCGAAGCGCCCATTCGCCCGCTGGAGCTTTGATGAAACGCCTCGTCCTTTTCGCCACGCTCGCCCTCGCTGCTTGCTCGTCCGCGCAGCAGGACTTTCTTGCACGCGACGCCGCCAAACAGGCTGTGCGTCCCGTGCTGGCCGACCGCTTCCCCGGTATCCCGTTGGAACCGGCCTCGGATTGCATCATCGACAATGCAACGGCACAGGAAATCTTCGCCCTTGCCGCCGACAGCGTCACCGGCCCGACTGCCTCAACCGCCGAGATCGTCACCCGTATCGTCTCGCGCCCCGAAACCATTCAATGCCTAGCGACCGAAGGACTACCCGTCCTTCTGGATCGTCTTTAAAGGAGAGACACAATGGTCCAACTGACCCTCCCCAAGAACTCGACCATCCGCACAGGCAAGACCTGGCCCAAGCCCGAAGGTGCCACCAACTTGCGCAAAGTGCAGGTCTATCGCTGGAACCCTGATGACGGTCAAAACCCAAGCGTCGACACCTACCACGTCGACATGGATACCTGCGGCCCGATGGTTCTGGATGCGCTCATCAAGATCAAGAACGAGATCGACCCGACCCTGACCTTCCGCCGCTCGTGCCGCGAGGGCATCTGCGGGTCCTGCGCGATGAACATCGACGGCATCAACACGCTTGCCTGCATCTACGGCATGGACGAAGTGAAGGCCGACATCAAAATCTACCCGCTGCCGCACATGCCGGTGATCAAGGACCTGATCCCTGACCTCACACACTTCTACGCACAGCACGCCTCGATCATGCCGTGGCTCGAAACCAAAACGAACCGCCCGCAAAAAGAGTGGCGCCAGTCGATTGATGACCGCGAAAAACTCGATGGTCTGTATGAATGCGTCATGTGCGCCTGCTGTTCGACGTCCTGCCCAAGCTACTGGTGGAACGGCGACCGCTACCTCGGCCCAGCCGCCTTGTTGCACGCCTACCGCTGGATCATCGACAGCCGCGACGAGGCCACAGGCGAGCGTCTCGACGAGTTGGAAGACCCGTTCAAGCTGTATCGCTGCCACACAATCATGAACTGCGCCAAAGCCTGCCCCAAGGGTCTGAACCCGGCCAAAGCCATCGCGGAGATCAAGAAAATGATGGTCGAACGGGTCGTCTGAACGCCAAGTCGCGTGAGGCAAACGAGCTTTTCAATTGCCCATCCTCCTCCTCACCCTCCTTTTCGGCACGCTCGCCTACCTCTTGTGGAAGCGCATGGCCACCACGCTGACCCGAAACTGCCGTTGGCGAGAAGACCGCGCGGCGGGCGAATGGGCATGCAGTTACTGCAACGCCCGCCTTAAAGCCGACCGATCCCCAACCACCTGCGAAAACCCAGATCGTTAAGCCTGCGCATCAACGCCAGGCCTGAACTCTTTGTTTATCGGACCACAGGCCTGCACTGATGCCATGCCGAGGTTACACGGCCGTGATAGAAAAAAACGTACTTCCACACAAATCCATCGACGTACTGGCGAACTGGGGCGCTTTTACACCGACGCCCCACAACGTGCCGCAAAGTCGTGCACTCCCCTCCGCACTCCCTGCACAAGCGGTCCTGAACCACGCCAGACAACCTGCAATCGACTTTGCCAAGACTGTCCCCATCACCTAAAAACAAGGGACAAACCATGTTTCGATCTGCAGGCTTCCGCTTCATCGCCGTTGGGCTTCTCGCACTGTTAATGTTCATACCTCTTAACCTCATCTCCTCGATCATCGACGACCGCGCCACCTACGCTCGCCAAACCGTCACCGATATCAGTCTCGAATGGGGGGGCGCCCAACAAATTAGCGGCCCCGTTCTGATCATCCCCGTCACTGAAGACGTCACCTACGACCGCCGCCGCGAAGCCGTTGACGGCTCCACCGGCCTCACCCTTCAGGACGAGAACGGCAAACCGATTTTCGAGCGTTTCGAGGAAACCGTGACCGAAACGCGGCCCCCCGTTCACCTCTTCGCAGACACCCTCGACATCACCGTTGACACCACGTCGGAAAGGCGAAACCGCGGCATTTTCGACGTGCCAGTCTACACCGCACAGGTCGAGATCGCCTTCGATTTTAACGCTCTATCTGCAACCGACGCACTTGGTGGGAAAGAAACCCTTCACTGGAAAGACGCGCGCATTGACGTCTACCTCACATCCAACCGGGCGCTGCGCGGCGAAGCGCAACTCACTTCCGACGGCGCCGCCATGACGCTAGAACCCATCGCCGCCGTCAACCGAAAATCTGGTGGCGGACTTACCGCAACTCCGGGTGATCCGCGCGGGTCCGGACCCTACCGGCTGACCCTGAAACTGAACGGAGCGCAACACATCGCTGCCACTGCCACAGGCCGCACCAGCCACCTCGCGATTACCAGCGATTGGCCCGATCCAAGCTTCTTCGGAAGTTTCCTCCCTGACGCGCGAAGCGTTAACGAAGATGGCTTCACAGCCACGTGGAGCGTCCCGCATCTGGCCCGCCCCCTTCCGCAGCTAAGCCGCGAACCGCTCGACCCGACTGCGCGGTCCATCGCATCAATGGGCGTGCGGTTTATCACCCCGAACGACTTCTACCAAAAGGCCTACCGCTCCGCCCGTTATGGCATCCTTTTCATCGGCTTAACCTTCCTCACGGTCTTGCTTCTCGACCGTGTCGGCGCGAAGCCCGCGCATCCCGTTCAGTACTTGATGATTGGCCTGGCGCAGTCCGTTTTCGTCCTGCTCATGGCATCTTTCGCCGAGCAAATCGGCTTCGCAGCCGCCTACCTTCTCGCGGCATCAGCCACGATCGGTCTGCTAACCCTATTTGGAGCCACAGCGCTTAAACTCGCCAAACGCACCACAACGCTCGCCGCGATGTTAATCATCGTTTACGCCGTCCTCTATCTGATCCTGCAAAGCGCAGATTATGCCCTCCTTGCAGGTTCCACATTGGCCTTTCTCGCTCTTGCCGGAACGATGTGGCTGACCCGCGATGAAGACTGGCACGGCCCCGACCGTGAACCCCGTAAATGGTTCCTCAAAAAGGCAGAAAAAGACGCGCCCTCCGCCTCTTAATCGTCTTTGTGAAATCTAAAACTCGTTGCCCGGTCATATCTCGGGTGACGAGTTTCTGTGGATATAGAATATCTCAAGTCACTGATTAAAAATGCTTTTCACTAAGCCGGCCTGCGATATCTCATAGACAAACTCGTCAGGCATAGCCCAGGGGCTCGACGTCACGCAAAGGCAGCTTCCAAAGCAATTTCAACCATGTCCCCAAAGCTTTTCTCACGCTGGTCGCTTGGCAAG